>JACZVJ010000166.1 GCA_022572725.1 Nitrospinota bacterium
GGGCCGGTTCAAAAAGGCCCGCTCGCCTGTGCGAAGCCGCTTCGGCGGAGCCAGGACCAGCAAGGCCGCAGGGGCTTTGGCGCCCGGAGCGTACACGCAGTACGTGAGGGCGAACGGCGCGAAGAGCGCCAAGTCTGTGAGCGCGAAGCCCGACAAAGACCCGAGAACGCCGCTGGCGGACTTTTTCAACAAGCCCTGTTAGGAGTCGTGGCTATACACAATAAGGGAGAACTCACCGGAAGGGAGAACTCACCGGCCACCTCCTAAAACCACTGTTTGGCGAAAATCCGGCCTAGGAGGCTGTCCGAGATTAGATTAATCTACTGCGGTTGCGCCGGATTTGGCCAGATTCTCCGATCCTTTTCGTTTAATAGGCCACACTATTCGCCTCAAACGATCAAAAAATCTGACTCAAACCGACACAACCTCGTGACGATCACTAATCTCGGACAGCCTCCTAGCCAAGGGCGCGCAAAAAAACCAAGCTAAAAGGCCAACCCCGAAAAAAAATGGAGCTAGGATTCTGGCCTGCGGATTTCGAAAGCGTTTCTGACACAATACTTCACCTAAATCCAACCAACTCAAGCCTACTCCATCAAAGCTCCAGTTACTAAACCCAATTTGGCTGGAATAGACTTGAATCGGCTGGAAAGTGATTGGGTTGATCACAAAATAAGCAGAATACTTGCCCAAGTTTACTTTTCCTTTGACTGAGGGATGACCCTCAGGCTCCGGAAACCTATAAAGTTTCCCTATTTCCCCGCCGATCTTTCCATAGAAACCAGAGAAACCATTCTGGTCCAATAAAGTCTTATATCTCCCAATTATTATTGGGGAAATACGTACGCTTAGACACATCCCATGATATCTTTCAGGTTTGATTGCCGGACCTCACGACCTACTCAGAATACAAGCTCAATTAATTAATTTCTCCTATGGCATTCCAACCCCTCAGAGCTGAAGATTTATGTGTTGGGTTATATATAAAATTGGCTGGGTCCTGGTTTAAACATCCCTTCTCCTCCAGTACTTTCAAAATTCAAACCGAAAAAGAACTGGCGACCCTTCAGGCTCTCCGAAACTTCCAAATCTTGTACGATCCCTACCGATCCGATCCCTCGGCACTTCCCAAAGAACTGCAGGATGAAAGCCAGAAATCGGAATCTTCCTCAGAACCCCCATTTTTAGAAAGCCACCCACAAGAGCCTGACCCTGCTTTTCAAGAATCACTGACTCAGCGTGAAGTTTATGAACGACATCGTCAAAAACTCGTCGAAGCCGAAAAAACCTACCATGAGGTCCTGCGGGAGAATAAGACTATTATTCACGAGGTGAAAGTGGGATACGTCAAGGGTGTCCGAAAAGCCGAACAACTAGTCACAACTCTCGCAGACTTATTGGCAGGGGACGGAACACTCGTCGCGCTGATGAACCTCATGGGTTCCCACGAATTTGGGAATGAGTTTTACTACCACTCCTTAAATGTCGCGATGTTGTCTATGATCATTGGCCACGAATTTGACTTCCCACCGGAGATGATCAAAGCCATAGGGATTGGGGCCCTTTTTCATGACATTGGAGAATTGGATGAACAAGGAAAGTTTATTCGTAAGGTGGGAAATCTCACGCAAGCTGAGCGCCGGGCCTTTCGGCGACACCCCGAAACTGGGAGGAAAATGCTGGAGCGAGGGTTTGGAGTCCCTGACTCGAGCCTTGACGCGATCTCTCAGCATCATGAACGCCTGAATGGAACGGGGTACCCTAGAGGACTCACAGACCATGCCCTCCACTTCTCCTCCAAAATCGTGATGGTCGCGGATGCGTATGATGAACTGTGTAATCAGCTCGAATTTGAAAAGAGCTTGACCCCTCACCAAGCCCTTTCCTATCTCTATGAGAGGCGCGAAGATGAATTTTGTGAGGAGGTTCTAGTAGCTTTGATTCGAAATCTGGGGGTGTACCCACCCAGTTCGGTCGTCAAGCTCAGTGACGGCTCAATTGGGATAGTCTGCACCATCAACCTGCTCGATCGAATGCGACCGACGGTGATGGTGTACGCTTCAGATATTCCACGAGACGAGGCCAAATTGGTTGATCTCGCTCTAGAGGAAACTTTGAGTATTAAGCAGTGCCTTCAGCCCAGGGATGTGCCAAAAAGGGTTTGGAATTATTTAAATCCCAGGGGAATGATCAGTTATTTCGCTATTCAATCCGAGCGGAAGGAAGCTCCTTCATCCAATCAAAGTTCCCCTATGGCCGAGGATACTCAGGCCACCGTCCATTCGTGAAAAAATTTCTCTCCTTAAAAAGGAAAGAAAGACCCGAGTCCGTTCCGTTCCCCTCAAAGAGTTAAATCAAATAACTATTTTCCCTTGAGCTGGGCTGAGTGGACTTGAGAGTGGTGGCGTTGAGCCAATTACATCCTAGGCCATGCCTGAGTTCTTGGAAGGATTTTTCATGTCAAGTTTTGGGGTCACAAGTTTTGGGGTCAAGTTTTGGGGTCAGGCATGAGTATTGACTTGTCGCATCAGGATCGTCTGCACACATTTCTCCAAAGCAACATTGCGCTTGGTCACATAGCGGGCATAGAGGCAACTGATCCTCGACGGATCGCGATGCAGGCGACGCCCCAAATCCTTGACCGTCAGCCCACTCCACTCTCGGGCCGTATACACCAACAGCACCCGGCGGTTGCCTCGGGCGATCACATGATAGCAGGCCCCAGCGAATTCCACCTGCAGTTGCCGTGCTATGCCCACAGCCTCGTCTAGCTCGACAACTAAGTCAATACTTATGCCTGACCCCATCTTCAAATGCACAATAAGGGAGGGACTCATCGGCCACCTCCTAAAACCACTGTTTGGCGAAAATCCGGCCTAGGCAAGGGCACGAAAATAAAACCAAGCTGAAAGGCCAGCCCCGGAAAAATTGGAGTTAGGAATTCTGGCCTGCGGTTTACGAAAGCGTTTCAAGCATCCCACCCCAACCCACTCAGCCCAATTTCATCAAAGAGGTAGAGCGATTTCCTAATTTGGCGTGAGTAGGCCTGAGTAGGCTGGAGAGTGGTGGCGTTGAGCACAAAATGAGCACAGCGAAGAATTAAAGTTAGTCTCGCGGTATTGTTGGTTCCCATTATTGCATGTTGGGGAAAGTAACATTCAGTAGAAATGCGCTCGCCTTGACTAAGGGGGGAATTGCCCTTTTAGGGATCTAACCTTCCCTTGCCAACCGGAAACAGGACAAAATCTTAGTTCGCCTATTCAGGGGTGTGAATGAAAGGAAAGGTCATCATGGGCGTGATTGGTGATGCGATGATGCGCTTCCCCTGAGGCATTCTCGGGGTCAACATGAATGATGATTTTTGACAAATAAGGTAATTGATGCAAAAGCTTATGGCGAAGGTTCAGGGTGATCTCATGGCCTTGTGCAACATTTAAATCCGATCGTACAGCGATATTTAATTCGGCATGAAGTCGGTGCCCCAACCATCGAACCCGTACGTCCGTAACTTCTACCACCTCTTCCGTTTGACAGGTGATATCTTTAATTTCATCCACAACTGTTGGGTCAACCCCATCCATCAACCGATTGAAAACAGATTTCCCAGCAGACCACCCAATCTTGAGAATAACCAAGCTAATGGCCAATCCCACCAGTGGATCTGCGATTAAATACCCAAACCATATTCCAACTGCTCCCAACAAAACGGCCAAACTCGTGAATCCATCGGCTCGCGCATGATTCCCGTCCGCAACTAAGGCTGCGCTTCCTATTTCCTTTCCCACTTTAATTCGCAGCCTGGCTACTCCCTCATTGCCTAGGAACCCAACCATGGCAGCCAAAACAACGGCCCAAAGATACTCAACAGATTGAGGATTAATAAGACGGATCAGCGATTCGTAGGCAACTAGGAGAGCGGTGGAAAAAATGGCGAAAACAATGACCACACCTGCTAAATCTTCCAATCGGCCATATCCATAAGTAAAACGTTTTGTCGGTCTTTGACGTGCTAGTAAAAAGGCAAGCCAAAGGGGGATAGCAGTTCCGGCATCGGCAAAATTGTGAATCGTATCTCCGAGAAGGGCGATACTACCTGAATAATAGACAATTACGGATTGAAAAAGAGCAGTAATAAAAAGAACAACAAAGGACCATTTGATGGCCCAAATTCCTCGTTTGGTGGTCAATAGAATTGGATCGGTTGCCCCATGAGTATGATCATGAGGGTGAGAACTACCACCATGTGAATGCACGAGGTTCATTAAACCTCAGCGTTCATAAACCTAAGCTAAGTTGAAGTACAAACACCCTGAATAATATGAACTTTATTTTTGTTATCTGACAGGTTCCAGAATCAACTGGTTTTGAAAACCCAATCAATGCAAACTAGCCTTGTCCCCAGATTTCAGGATTGTCACTGAGATCTGGTCTGAATATTTGAGTGTTGCCACAATTTTTGCAGATCAGCATCATCCACTTAGGGGAATCCATTGATGATAGGTTAAAGTAATTTCTCGCTTTATCACCCTGTTCCATTGGGTTTTGTAATTGAGGGTCTA
>JACZVJ010000068.1 GCA_022572725.1 Nitrospinota bacterium
CTTTGCCCCCCTTTTCTAAAGGGGGGATTTGGCACAGAAGGGGGACAGTCCCTGATCAGGGCAGTCCCCACCGGTGCCTGTCCCCATTTTCATGACGCAGCATCTCCTGTCCGACGACACTGGAGAACCGGCACGCCCTGCTGTGCGGTGTGGGAACCCTCCCATTCTTCTTCTCCCGCCGCTCAAGATCGACGGCTCAGAAAGGGATCCGCAGTTGTCTTACTCCACCGAAATTGCTCTTGCCCCTTTTCTTTGTCAGTGCGGTTCTCAAACCATTGGTGTGGACTGCAACGGCCAGGGGAGTTCTCGCCACAGTCGGGCCGGTCAGCCGGACACTGGATAAGACATGGACAACATGCCACACTACGCAATTTGGTGCTTCTTCCAACCCTTCCCGGCTTGATTGAAGAGCCGTAGAACATTCGGTGACTCTGGTGTACCCCAACCTTCAAGACAAAGAGGCACGGCATCGGGCTGCGACCCTGACTGACCGGAATGTGGTGGTGACGGCTGGCGCGGGGACCGGCAAAACCACGCTCCTCGTCGATCGTCTCGTCCATTTACTGGTCTTCCACCCGGTACCCATCCCGATGGCCACCATTGTGGCCTTGACCTTCACGAACAAAGCGGCCAATGAAATGAAGCTTCGCCTTCGGGATCGTCTTGCGGAGCTTCAAGCCATGAATCTTGGTCGTGGGTCTTTCATGAAGGACTCTCGTGGGGAGTGGGATGAGTTACAAGAGTTCCCAACCCGCTTTGGCCTCACGAGAGATCGAGTGGCCGAGCTGGCTCGGGAGGCACTCAGGGATTTGGATCGGAGCCAGATATCTACGATTCACAGTTTTGCCGCCCATCTTTTGCGGCTGTATCCGGTTGAAAGTGGCCTAGATCCGGCATTCCAAGAAGATGATGGGTCTCGGTTTGGTGAACACTTTGAACAGGAGTGGCAGACCTGGCTGGGTCACGAGCTCGGATCGGAGGGTCTGAACCATGAGAGCTGGCGGGAAGTCCTCCGGCGTACGGAGTTAGAGGTTCTTCAACAACTCGCCCTTTCCCTGTGCGATGAGTTGATCTCCCTTTCGGAACGTTCCCATTTTGGTATCGGCGGCCATGTTCCCCTTCACATTCGGGAATGGTTGGGGGGATTGTTGGAGAAGGCACGGGAGTTGCGGGCCACTCACTCGAACAGACACACCCTTGAACGGATGCTCGATGCAGCCATGGGGCGACTGGAACGTCTTTCCAGAGGGGAATTTCTACCCGAGCCTTCACCTTCTGGGCGTGAAATGGACACTGGTGAGGAAAAGATTCTTGATCGTCGGTTGCCGAATAAGACCAAGACATGGCCCACAGGTGACTATGAACAAGCCAAACACCTCCTCAAGGTTGCCCAGGACCTCGGCCACGCTGGAGTGGAGCCGTTCGCCCAAATTCTGGAATTGCTCATCCCGTTTGCCGAGAGGTGCCGACGTCGGTTTGTGGAAAGCGGATACGTCTCGTTTAATGGACTTTTGGCTAGGGCTCGGAATCTTCTTCGTGATCGCCCCGAAGTCCGGCGTGAGCTGAAAGAGCAGTTTCAGGCCATTTTGGTTGATGAATTTCAGGATACAGATCCCGTCCAATATGAGCTCGTGATCTACTTGGCCGAAGCTGCGGGCTCTGAGGCATCGGAGTGGAAACGAATCCGCCTGGAGCCGGGGAAGCTGTTCATCGTGGGTGATCCCAAGCAGTCAATTTACAGCTTCCGGGGTGCAGACTTGGAAGCGTACGAGGCTGTGGTCGAAGATTTGGTGCTCGTCCAGGCTCCTCATGCCGAACGGCAGAGTCTTCAGACCAATTTCCGGAGTCACGATGCTGTGCTGAATTCCATCAATACGTGCTTTAATCGGCTATTCCCTGAATCGGCGATTAAGGGGATCCAGCCTCACTATCAAGAGCTCTTTGCCGGACCTGTTGATCTCCCACCCTTGCCACACGAAGGAGTGGAAATGCGATTGGTCAAGGGAATGGATGAGGAAGTCGATGCCGAGGAGGCTAGCCGGTTAGAAGCAGAAAATTTGGCCAGATGGCTGAGTCAGGAAGTGTTGGGCTGTCAGGAAATTCGGGAATTCGGAAACCCGGTGCCGATGAAACCTCGGCATGTGGCTTTGTTGTTTCGGACCATGACGAACATGAATGTCTATTTGGAAGCGTTCCGCCGCTGCCAAATCCCCTACATCACGGAAGGCGAGAGATTTTTCTTTGAACGACAGGAAATCATCGATTTCGTCAACCTCCTGATCGCCGTGGCCAATCCTTTTGATCGGCTGGCCTTGGTTGGGGTTCTCCGTTCCCCATTGGGTGGGCGGACCGATGTCCAGATTGAGGCCTTAGCTCGCCAGAATGTATTGGACTACCGGTGCGAGGAACCCTCTTCCAATGGCCTTGTGCCTCCGGTCTATCGAGTTCTCCGTGAATTCAGTCGGGAGCTGCCGCTCTTGCCCCTCACAGACCTGATTGATGCGGTATTTGCCAAAGTACCCTTCCTGGAATTAGCGGCTGCCACCATGGATGGGGAAAAGGCCGTGGCCAATCTCCTGAAGCTCCGCGACATGGTCGCCGAGTTAGCGCAACGACCTGATCTCACGTTCCTTGGGTTGGTTCAGAAGCTTTCAAAGTGGGTGAAGGATCCGCCCCGTGAACCCGAAAGTTCGCTCTTTGAAGAGGGTCAAGAATCAGGGGATTCCGATGGAGCGGTTCGCGTGCTCAGTATCCATAAGGCCAAGGGTTTGGAATTTCCGATGGTCATTGTAGCTGGGCTCCACCGGGGTGCCGATCCACGGAGCTCACGAGTTTGGGTCCACCACGACTGGTTGACGGGCATTATAGGGATCCGACTGGGGGACTCCCAAACCCTTGGCGGGGTCTATGTCAGTTCCAAATTACAGCAACAGCAACAGGCGGAGCAGGTCCGGCTTTTGTACGTGGCGATGACTCGAGCCAGCCGTCGGTTGGTTTTGTCCGCTGGATTGCCTGATGGCAAGTCCTGGCGTCAAGGGAGCCTGCTTTCTCTGGTTGAAAAAGGGATGGGTCTGGACTTGGATACCCTGCAAGAAGTCAAGAACGAACCCGTCGCCAAAAATTTTCCTATGGGGAGTAGCGAAATTCAGGTCCAGGTCTTCACAATGCCAGCGACTCAAAGGCGTCAGGGTCATCAAGAAAGGGTCTGGCTCGAGGGGGTGGGTGATTACAAAGCCTTTCGGGCCCGGTGGGAAGAACGACATCGACGGGCTGCGGAAGTATCGGGGTTATCCCTCTTCACCTCGCCCTCGGCTTTGAGGAGATCGCTACATGCCTCAATAGGACCGGCCAAAGGAGAGGTGGGACACGAGGGGAACCAGGTCGCTGTCACACGTAAGACGGGTGGAGGGATTCCTGTCTCTGACCGCGGGCTCTTACTCGGCACTCTAGCTCATCGGATATTGGAGGGATGGGATTTTGCTGAGGACCCGGGAAAGTTGGCAGAATGGATCGAAGTCGTCTGCCGTGGGAGAATCCCGCCGGAATGGGGGGATGAAGGGCAGAAGATCATCACCGAACTCCATCAGCTCTTCACCTTATTTGTCGCTTCTGAACCTTATGCTTCCCTTCGACGCGCTGAAATTCTCGGACGTGAGGTTCCTCTTGCCTTGCCATGGAATGAAAGAGGCGGCCCTTCCCAACTGGATTGCCAGGTCCCTCGTGTCATGGAGGGGGTCATCGATGTGGTCTATCGGTTAGAAGGGGAGGTGTGGATTGCTGACTATAAAACGGATCGAGTGGACGGAAAGGCCCTCCAAGATCTGGTCAAGGCTTACCGTGACCAGATTTGCATTTATGGGGAGGCGGTCGCTCGCTGTCTTGGGCTTGAGAAGGTGAGGCGGGAAGTGATTTTTTTGCGGAGTGGACGATCGGTAGAGATTTGATTAAGATTAATAGAGATAAGATTATAGAGAGAGGAGATTAGGACCAATGAGCGGTCGAATGTTACTAGGTGGATTGCTTGTATCGAGCATGTTGGTGTTTGTTGTAGCCTGTGCGGGGCCGAAGGCCGTTGAGAACCCCACCCTGAGTCCTCCAGGCGGTACAAGTGCCGAGGCGCTTGCTTCCGTAAAAGAGGGAAATCGGCTGTTTGCCGCTGGCCGGTGGGGGGCTGCGAAGACGCAATACGAATTAGCCCTTCAAGCTCAACCAGGCTTGGCAGAAGCCCATTACAATTTGGCCCTGGTTTTGGACCAAATGGGAGACAAGGCCCAAGCTCGGGCCCATTATATCGAAGCTGCCAACCTGGCTCCTGGACATAAAGTCATTTGGAATTCCCGAGTCCTTCGCCGCTATGGAGATGTCCCGGACCCTCTACCGAATGGCAGCTCTGCACCGGTTCTCCCCTCCCTAGGAGGATTGGGAGGAAGTCCTAGGGGAGGGGGAGCCTATTGACTTTGGCCAGGAGAAAGAGGCGCGTGACGGTTGGCATACCCTCTGCGAAGCATATAGAGTCCTACAAGGACCATGGGAAGACTTAACAGGTGTCCCATAGTCAGGGGACCTAATAGAAACCCCAAATGAGAGTCTGGTTCACGAAACAATTCCACCAGCATCCGGAATACTCCATACCCCGCGATAAAGCTCCAGAATACTGTCCCAGGTGGCGTGTTCCGGCGCCCTATTGCTCCAAGTAGAAAAAACAGGACCACCCCCTCCAATCCAGCTTCGTACAGTTGTGAAGGATGCCTGCAGGCTTCTCCCCCACGGGGGAAAATCATGCACCACGCGACATCGGTCGGACGTCCGTAGAGCTCTCCGTTAATAAAATTTCCCAGTCGTCCCAAGCCTAAGCCTATAGGAACCACTTGTGCCGCGAGGTCGGCGATGGTGGAGGGAGGGAAACCATTGCGACGACAATACACCCAGAGAGCCAGGCAGGTCCCTAACAACCCTCCATGGAAAGACATCCCTCCCTCCCAAACAGCAAAGATGCTTGCTGGGTGTTGTGCGTAGTATGAAAAATTGTAAAAAAGGGTGTACCCCAGGCGCCCCCCAAGAAAAATTCCTAATGCCCCATAGACGATTAAATCATAAAGCTGGTCACGAGAGAGGGTTATGTTTTTAGCGGTGGCTCGGGCTTTAATGAGAAAATAGGCCGCTGCAAGTCCCAGCAAATACATGAGGCCATACCATCGAAATTGCAGGGGGCCAAGGCGGAAAAATACCGGATCAATCTGGGGGAAAGGGATCATTTGAGTGGTTTAACCAGGCATGGTTTTCTAGAAAAAGCCGGCCTTCAGGAAGGTTCCCGGCTTATGGCTGCCATGAAATTCCTTCCTTTATTCATTGTCAAAAACCGTTGGTCGTCAAACCTGGTGGGCATCCTAGGTGCCAGCTTTGGAATTTGCAAGTGAATGGTTTTCTCGTCCTTTTCCTTATCCTGCTAGGTGTTCCCCTTTTAAAAGGTGAGGCCGCGGGGTTGCTCAAGATTCTCATTTCATGACATAGTGGTCAAAGAGTTTTTTCATCGGTGGGCTAGCGAAAAAGGTGCCTCTCATGGAGTTCCCCAAGCTTTCCATTTCCCGGCCTGGTGATGCGGAAATAATCCTTGATTGTATTAGTGATGGGGTGATCACGATTGACCTTAATAAGCGGGTTACCTTTCTGAATGGGGCTATGAAGCAGCTCCTTGGTTTCGACCAGGACCTGACTGGGAACCTTTTGGCCTGTGACGTGCTCGTCCAGAGTAATATTTGTACGACCAGGGAATGTGTCTTGGAGCGGGCCTTCTGTGGAGAACGTGTCTCAAATTATGAGGCCTCTATCAAAAGGCGTGATGGGCGGTTAATTCCTGTGAGTGTGAATACCGACTTTCTTCGAGATGATCAGGGTCGGCTTATCGGGCTCGTGGAGGTCATTCGAGATATCTCCTTATCCAGGGAATTAACTGAGAAGGCTGCGGAGGTCAACGAACTCAAGGATCGTTTGGGAGAACAGGTGCGATTTGAGAATATTGTTGGGCGAAGCCGTCCCATGAAGGAGATTTTTTCTCGGGTTCAGGCCATTTCGGCCTCCAAAGCTTCTGTGCTGATATTTGGAGAAAGTGGCACGGGGAAAGAACTCTTTGCCTACGCCATTCACGCGAATAGCCCACGGAAGCAGGGACCTTTTGTTGTCGTCAACTGTGCCAGCCTCTCAGACGGTGTGTTGGAAAGTGAAATTTTTGGGCATGTCAAGGGAGCCTTCACCGGAGCCTATTACGATAAAATTGGTCGATTTGAATTGGCCAATGGTGGGACGATCTTTCTAGATGAAATAGGGGATATAAGCTTGGCCACCCAAGTCAAACTGCTACGGGTTATAGAACGACACGAATTTGAGCGAGTGGGTTCGAGTAAGACTATGAAGGTAGATATCCGACTCGTAGCGGCAACCAATCGGGATCTTGCCCAAGCCGTCAAACAAGGGCTGTTTCGTGAAGATTTGTATTATCGAATTCGGGTGATTCCAATTGAACTCCCCCCACTGAGGGAACGTAAGGAAGATATCCCTCTGCTGATCAGATATTTTATAGAGAAGTTTAATCGTGAAATGCCCAGACAGGTCAGTCAACCCTCTCCTGACGCTTTGGAAGCTCTTGAAGCTTATACCTACCCTGGAAATGTCCGCGAATTGCAAAATATTATCGAGCACGCATTTGTGTGTGGTGAAGGACAAACAATTGAGCTGGGACATTTGCCCACCGAAATTCAGAGGACCACGCCCCCGAAAACAGGGGATGAGCTGAAGAGAAAAAGCTTAAAGCGGATGGAAGGGGAAGCTATCTTACACGTTCTTGAGAGGACTGGTTGGAAATATAAAATGGCTTCTGAACAACTAGGAATCGGGCGGTCCACACTTTGGCGGAAAATTAAACGGTTAGGCCTTGTTCTCCCCACAAATGTTTCAAAATAGCACATTTCATGTTACTCGGTTGAAACTTATGTTTAATTCTATGTATAATAGGCACTTAAATATGTAACACTTAGGTAGAATATTTTAATTACATTTTTCCATAGTGTTCTAAATTGAAACATATTAAAACCAGTCTTTGAAAAACCCTTTATTTCTCAAGTAGATTTGAGTTAGTAAAAAGTGGCATATCAGTTGCTCTATTTCAGTAATTTTACCCCAAACCAAGGGGGTGTTTTGTCTAGTGCGTGACTCGAAGGTGGACCTTAAAAAGAAAATTATCCAGAGTGCCCCCTTGGGGACAAGTAATTTTTTGGGTGGGTCTACCAAATTAGGAGAGGGACCAATGGAATGTCCACGGTGTAAGGGGGTCATGGTAAAAGATAGGTTTACGGATATAGATGATGACACAGGCGCGCGGGGGTTTTCCGGGTGGAGGTGCCTGACTTGTGGGGAAATTTTGGATCCCGTTATCTCAGCCAATCGACAAGGTCATCATGAACCACTCTTGGGTCGATCCAGAAAGAAATTTGCCACCCAGCTTGGGTGATGCCATCTCGGCGAACCCACAAAGTATTTTTCCCTCTTAAAATTCCACCAGATAGTTCGAAAGTTTTTGCCCACAGGCCTGCTGGCTCTGAGAATTGCGGAGACCTCTTGGAGTTGGCGAGGTGGGAAAGGGTGGAGGGATTCTGGAAGCCTCAACCCTAGAAGGCAAGAGGTCCTGGTGCCGGATGTTCTGAAATGAACTTTTGGGGGGTCCAGCGTACTGTTGGTAGGTGAGGCCCTTCTTTTTTGAACGAGGAGGAACGTATGGGAGAAGTGAGTTCCGGGGCTGCGGACCAAGGGAAGGCAGACGGGAAGGAATCCCTCATTCCTGGGGTCAAGCATGTCATTGCCATCAGTAGCGGGAAGGGGGGGGTCGGCAAAACGACCGTGGCCACCAATCTTTCGGTTGCGCTGAGTCAGACTGGCGCCAAAGTCGGGCTTATGGACGCCGATGTCTATGGTCCCAATGTTCCGATGATGATGGGTGTTCCTCAGCCACCCGAGAAAGAGGGTGAAAAGATTAAGCCGGCGGAGGCTCATGGCGTGAAAGTCATGTCAATGGGATTCTTTGTACCGGAGGAAACTGCCGTGGTCTGGCGGGGGCCCATGGTCCACACGGCCATTCAACAGTTTTTCCGTGACGTGGTGTGGGGAGAGCTTGATTATCTCCTGATTGATTTGCCGCCAGGGACCGGAGATGCTCAATTAACCTTGACTCAACTTGTCCCGCTCACCGGGGCGGTCACAGTCACCACCCCGCAGGAGGTGGCGCTCCACGATGTCCGCAAAGGTGTGATGATGTTCAAAAAGGTGAATGTCCCGTTGCTGGGGCTCATCGAGAATATGAGCTATTTTGTTTGTGGCCACTGTGGTGAGCGGACTGAAATCTTTTCTTTTGCTGGCGGGGAGCGGGCGGCAGAGAAGATGGGAATTCCATTTTTTGGTCGAATTCCCATTGATCCGGCCATCCGAGCAGGGGGAGATACCGGCACCCCTATCGTCGTTGGAGATCCAACTTCTCCTCAGACAAAGGCCTTCCAGGATGTGGCCTCTGCCCTGATAGATCGGGTATGTGAATTAAAAGGAGATGACCAGTCGGACTCGCTAAATAAAATGCTGAAAAAGATAAAAGAACCGATGGGTCTGAGTTAACCCTTCTAAGGCCGGATAAGAGGTACGAAAACCTCATGGCCTCAATGGTGGAGGAATTCACATGGCGGAATTCGTGAAGGTTGCCAGTACGGAAGGCATTGCTCCTGGAAGCGGGATTGTTGCTGAGGTAAATGGGAAAAGCCTTGCCATTTTCAACGTGGATGGCACGTTTTACGCTATTGATAATACCTGTTTGCATAAAGGTGGGCCGCTGGGGGAAGGGGATTTAGCGGGTGATGTGGTAACCTGCCCCTGGCATGGATGGGAGTATGATGTGAAAACCGGTATTTCGGTGAATAACCCGTCAGCCAGGGTGACAACGTATCCTATCGTGGTTGAAGGGGCGGATATCAAAGTGGAAGTGTAAAGGACGGCTGGCATTGGATGCTGATCAGAGAGGGTTTTCTACTTTAACGTCGGTGCCAAGATGATTTCAGCGAATTCATTCGGTTCCTTTTTCCCCTTCCCATAACCACCCTTTGAAGTGAGAACATGCAGATCCTTCCCCGGCTGTGCCTCAGTTTATCTCCAATCCTTTTTACCTTTCGGTCCAGGAAAGGCAGTTATTGCCCCCCAATTCGATGAGCGATCTCGCTCAATTCGTTGAGTGGAAATGGTTTGACCACCATGCCGGCAAAGCCAAAGGATCCCTATTGGGCCAGCACGCGATTGTAAGAGCATCCGCTGGAGACAATCACCCTCAATTGCGGATCAATCGCTTGAAGCTGTAATAGTCTCTTTCCCTCCCCTCCCGCTGGCGGCCGTTTAATCCTACATGACTTCACAGAAAGATTGGCGCGTTTCACGTGCTTCTTTCTAGTGCCTGAGGACTTCCTCCACAGCCCAAGTGGTTTCGACTTCGCACCCGAGATGGCTCAGCATTTGCTGAACGAGGGATCGAGAAGGTTCATTGTGGTTCATGACGAAGAAGGTTGAAAACGGGCGCCCCTTCAGAGTGTTCTGTGGGATTGAAAAGCAGAGCCGTCGTTGACTTGAGGATGATTTCCCTCTACTGCATAATGCATGGAGAAAGCCGTTAAGGGGAGGTTCTCCGCAGATGTTGGACTTTTTGGCCTGCCATTCTTCTTTGGAAAAGTTCCGAAGCGGCTTGACCCCGATTTTCCTTGAATCTTAAGGGTGGAGCGTCTTCCCCAAGCTGGAACGCTCATTTCCCAATGTTTCCCACTCAGGGTCCATGAATCTCAAACGTTGGCTTCTCATCGCTCCTTTCCTTCTGACGGTCTTCCTCCTCCAGTCCTACTTTTGGGTACCCACCTACGAAAAGCAAGCCACAGGAAACCCTAAACGTCTGGTGACCTACATTGAAGGGTCGATCGCGGATGCCAAGATTTTGAATCCCATCCTCAACGCCGATACCGCCAGCTCCGGCATTGTCAGCCATGTCTTCGAGGGGATGCTGGATTTAGATGAGAACCTCGATTTGCGCGGACGCCTGGCCACGGATTGGACCATAATGGAAAGGGC
The DNA here is from genome assembly GCA_022572725.1 of Nitrospinota bacterium. Lineage (GTDB taxonomy): Bacteria > Nitrospirota > Nitrospiria > Nitrospirales > UBA8639 > JACZVJ01. Next base: position 10,141 of record JACZVJ010000068.1, read on the forward strand.
CTATTTGGCGGTGAATCCTTATAATCGATTTCCTGATGGCGCAGAAGTCACAGGTTCCCGTGTGGCTGACCGCATTACCACCGCCCTTTCTCGAGGACAATTGCCGGCTCTTGAAAAGATCGTCCGGTCGGTGAGGGTCCTTCCCCCGGAGCGGCGGACCGAAACCGTTCCTGTCCAAGTGAAGGGAAAGGATGGAAAACCAACGACGGTTGAGGTTCCCGTGACACTTGAAGTCCCCGAGCGGGTGGCTTTTTCTCTCACTCAGGTCGATCAGGATTTTTTCACCCGGCTGACTCCAATTATTGGAGATCGATATCTGAAGCATTTTCCTTATGAGCAGCACGTGCACATGCCGGACGATGCCGGTTCCGAAATCGAGGCTCAAATCCGTTCAAGGTTTCCGGAATTGCTGCCCGTTGCAGAGCATAATCCAGAGATCCTCTTCCACCTCCGGAAGGGCGTGCGTTTTCACGATGGCCACGAGTTCGATGCCGGCGATGTGAAATTCACCTATGAAGCCATCATGAACCCCAAAAATCTTTCACCCCGAACCTCGGATTTTGAACCCATCAAGCGAGTTGAAATCCTTGATTCGCATACCCTCCGGGTGGTGTACAAACGGCTGTATTCCCCTGCCATCAATGCGTGGACGATGGGCATTTTGCCCGAGCATCTCCTGAATGAAGAGACCATGCAACGCGAAATGGAAACCCGCGGGCTTTCGCAAGCGGCACGAGAATCCTTTGGCATGCGTGACAGCCAGTTTAATCGGAATCCGATTGGAAGTGGTCGGTTTGTCTTCGTGGAATGGGATAGCGATGAGTTTATCCACCTTACACGCTTTGAGGAGTACTGGGAGGGCCCCCCGGAATATCACGACTACTACATGCGACCCCTTCCGGATTCCCTGACGCAGGAGGTCGAGTTCCATGCGGGGGCGGTTGATTATTATGCCACACTCCCCCACCAGGTCGCCCGGTACAAGGCCGATCCCAAGTATCAGGCTTTTTCAAGCCTGGGGTTTGGTTATACCTACATCGGATATAACAATCGATTACCCTTATTTGCTGACCCGGGAGTCCGTCGGGCCCTGGGGATGGCCATCAATACCGAAGAGTTCATTACGTACCTTCTTTATGGGGAGGGGGAGCGAGTGACCGGGCCTTACCCCAAAAATACCGAGTGGTACGATCATTCCGTTGAGCCTTTGCCCTATGATCCAGAGGGGGCCCGCCGTCTCTTGGAAGAACTCGGCTGGAAATTGAATGCGGATGGGTGGCTGGAAAAGGATGGGAAAATTTTTGAGTTCAATTTAATCACGAATTTAGGGAATTCTGTTCGAAAGAATATTATGACCATTGCCCAAAATGCCTGGAAGAAAATCGGCGTCAAATGCAATCCTGCCATTTTCGAGTGGGCGGTGTTCCTTAAAGATTTCGTGAATACGGCGGAGTTCGATGCGGTGGTGTTGGGATGGAGCATGGGTATCGATCCCGATCTGTATCAGATTTGGCATTCCAGCCAAGCTGGCCCTCAGCAGTTGAATTTCGTTGGTTACGACAATCCAAGGGCCGACGATCTCATCGTTCGGATCCGGCGGGAATACAACCGGGACCGGCAGCGTGACCTCGCCCACCAATTGCACCAACTTATTCACGAGGATCAGCCCTACACCTTTTTGTATGCTCCCTTGGGGACGAGGGTGCTGGATAAGAAGATCGTCCTTGTCAATCGGCTGGAAGACGGCAGTGAGCGGTATGAAAAAATATTTCCCATCAAAAGCGGTGACATCTCCTTTTACTTTCAGAGGTGGCGAAAATTGGATTTTACGCCGGAGTTTTGAGAGTTCCGAAAGTTGATCTGCCGTTGTTCACGTTGGCCCTCAGGTGAGTCACGGTGTTCATCACGCTTGGTCAAGGATGGCCTCCTGAGTCTATCAATTAAAGTCCATAGAAGATTTCTCATAAAATCATAACTAGGCATGCAGGCTTTCATTATCCGTAACATTCTCCAGCGGCTCCTGCTTCTTTTCATCGTCTCCATCCTTGCCCACTCCATCATACATCTCGCCCCGGGAGAGCCCAGTGAAGTCGACCCATCAAACCCCCGAATGAAGCCGGAAGACATTGCGCGAATCCGGGCGGCTTTCCATTTGGATGATCCGCTGTATCTGCAATATGCCTACTGGATGCGTGATTTATTCACTGGGGAGCTGAAATCTTTCAAGGACAGCCAACCGGTCTTGCCAAAAATTTGGCGAAAGTTTCTCAATTCCCTCCCCCTTTTCATTTGCGCGACCTTGCTAATCTGGACTTTTGCGTTTCCCGCAGGGATCCATGCTGCAGTGCGGCGGGGAGCAGTCTACGACCGTTCAAGCACCTTTGTCGCCTATATGCTGATCTCCATTCCAGGTTTCTTTTTATCCTATCTGATGATTTTATGGGTGGTGGATACGTTTGGCGTTCCGGTAATTGGGATGAGAACCTTTGGGATGGAAAATGCGCAGCCGCTTTTCCAAACGATGGACCGAGTCTGGCACCTGGTTATTCCGTCGCTGATGTCGGCTGCTTTAGGGGTGGCCGTACTCTCCCGATACGTCAGGTCCCAAATGTTGGAGGTGATTAGCCAAGATTATGTCCGGACGGCCAGAGGCAAAGGGTTGGAGGAAGACACGGTGATTTACCGCCATGCCTTGCGCAATGCCCTCCTGCCTTTTGTCACGATGTTCGGATTTCTCCTTCCTGGGCTGATCGGCGGGTCGGTCATTTTCGAGCAGATCTTTGCCTGGCCGGGGTTGGGGCGGCTCGGGTATCACGCAATTCTTGAGCGGGATTTTCCCGTGATCCTCACGTTAAATTTTATTGCTGCTGTTCTGACCCTCGCCGGGACCTTACTCTCCGATATTTTATATGCCGTCGTCGATCCGAGAGTTCGGACCCGGCTGGAGGGGGAAGAGTGAGAAGTGAAGGGTGAGGAGTGAGGAGTGAAATGGAAGGTGGTTCTAGGCGAAGGAGGTCTTGAAAAGGCGTGACTCATTCAAACGAGGTGAACCAGGTGGCTGAAGAGCTTCCTCTAGGTGAAACCCCTTGGCAAGAAACTCTCCGAATTTTCAAAAAAGATCGACTGGCTGTTGTAGGATCGATCGTGTTGGTGTTCTTGGTCCTCACTGCGGTTTTTGGCAAGGCTTTGACCGAATGGGTGGTTGTGTTTGACCCAGAAGTGATCAGGCTTCCCGATAAGTTCAAACCCCCCCTGTCTTTCCCATCCGAAGACATCGTTCCACCGGAGGATCTCCCGTCTGTAGGGATTTATCTACTAGGTACGGATGAGCTGGGGCGAGATGTGTTTGCTCGGATGCTACAGGGTTCTTTTGTTTCGCTCGCCGTTGGGTTTATTGCCGTAGGGATCTCTGTGTTCATTGGAATCCTTTTGGGAGGGCTATCCGGGTTTTATGGAAACGTGAAACTGGGAATTATTACAGTGGATACCCTCATCATGCGCTTTACCGATGTCATGCTGTGCTTTCCCACCTTTTTCTTGATTTTGACCGTAGTGGCGCTCCTAGGGCAGAGTATTTTAAACATTATGGTCGTCATTGGGCTCACAAGCTGGATGGGGACGGCGAGGTTTGTCCGTGCGGAATTTTTGGCCCTTCGCAAGCAAGATTTTGTGGTGGCCGCCACCTCATTGGGTCTGCCCGAGCGCCGGATCATCTTTCGCCATATGGTGCCCAATGCTATCGCCCCCGTGCTGGTATCGGCCACAATCGGAGTGGCCACAGCGATTCTGACTGAATCTGCCCTCAGTTTCCTTGGGTTTGGCGTCCAGCCACCCGATGCGACCTGGGGCAATATCCTGGCCGACGGCAAAGGCTTTATCTTCGATGCCCCTTGGCTCTTTTTCATTCCGGGCATTGCGATTCTGGTGGTGGTGCTGGCCTTTAATCTTGTGGGGGAAGGACTCCGTGAGGCGATGAACCCTAAATTGCGGAGGCGATAAATGGGGCCATCGAGCAGCGCACTCCTGGAGGTCTCACATCTGTCCACGTCCTTTTTTACCGATAAGGGAGAGGTGCGCGCGGTGGAGGACGTGAGTTTCCGTATCCAGCCCAGGCAAACGTTGGCGCTTGTCGGTGAATCAGGTTGCGGGAAGTCGGTCACAGCCCTGTCGATTATGCGCTTGCTCGACTATCCGGGCCGAATCGTGGGGGGGCACATTTTTTTTCGTGGCCGCGACCTCTTGTCATTGTCAGATAAGGAGCTACGAAAGGTTCGGGGGAAAGACATTGGCATAGTGTTTCAGGAGCCCATGACCTCCCTCAATCCAGTATTTACCATCGGGGACCAAATTGGAGAAGTTTTAGAAATTCATACCACTCTCACGAAACAAGAAATCCGGAAAGAAGTCATCCAGTTGCTTGAGAAAGTGAGGATCCCTTCCGCCGAAAGGCGAATTGACCAATATCCGCATGAGATGTCTGGGGGAATGAAACAGCGGGTCATGATCGCGATGGCCATAGCCTGCAAGCCGGGTCTCCTCATTGCCGATGAGCCCACCACCGCGTTGGATGTGACGATCCAAGCGCAGATCCTTGACCTGCTGAAGGCCCTTCAAGCCGAAATGGGCATGGCGATTTTGCTCATCACCCACAACCTTGGAGTCGTGACCCAATTTGCCCAAGAGGTGATTGTCATGTATGCGAGCAAGATTGCCGAGCGGGCGAGTGTCGAGCAGTTGTTCAAGAATCCTTCCCATCCCTACACCCGAGCGCTTTTACATTCCCTTCCGACGCCCGGGCATCGGGGTAAGCGACTGGAATCCATTAAAGGAACTGTCCCTTCACCGCTTCACTATCCCAAGGGCTGCCATTTTTCAACGCGATGTCTGGAAGTTTTAGCCCACTGTGCGGATAGGGAACCACCGCTGGTCCAAATCAAGCCGGGTCATGAAACGGTGTGCTGGCTGTATGAGTCGAAATCCGCATAAAAAGGGTGAAGCGTTTTTGGTGATGGGTCTATGAAATACGAACGACGAAAGACGCTGAAGAGGTTTTGAATGACCGGTGACGCGATAACGGTGAATGGCAATCCCATTCTGGAAGTGAGAGGCCTCAAAAAGCATTTTCCTGTCCGAGGTGGTGTGTTCTCCCGTGTGTCGGCCTGGGTCAAGGCTGTGGATGATGTGTCGTTCGACATTCGAGAAGGGGAGACCTTTGGACTGGTGGGAGAGTCCGGATGCGGCAAAACGACTTTGGGGCGGACCATCCTCCGACTCATGGAACCCACAGGGGGCCAAGCGATTTTCGAAGGTCAGAATCTCTTCACCATGGACTCGAAGCGGCTGCGGGCGACTCGGCGCCGCATGCAAATCATTTTCCAGGATCCTTATAGTTCGCTCAATCCCCGGATGACCGTAGGAGCCATCGTGGGGGAACCTCTTTTGGTGCATCGACTCGCCAAAGGGGCCGAACTCCAGGAGCGGGTGCATCAACTCCTGAGTCGGGTGGGACTTCGGCCTGAGCATCACTCCCGATACCCGCATGAATTTTCAGGAGGGCAGCGGCAGCGGATTGGCATCGCCCGGGCTCTGGCGCTGAATCCCCGTTTCGTGGTGTGTGATGAAGCGGTGTCGGCCCTGGACGTGTCGATTCAAGCCCAGATCCTCAATCTCCTCAAGGACCTTCAGGAGGAATATCATCTGGCTTATTTGTTTATCTCTCACGACCTCAATGTGGTGGAGTATCTCGCCGACCGGATTGCGGTGATGTATTTAGGAAAGCTGGTAGAGACGGCCTCTGCCCAGTCGTTGTTCCAGAATCCCAGGCACCCCTATACGCAGGCTCTGTTGTCAGCGAACCCTGTTCCGGACCCCACGATCCAGCGTGAACGGATTCTGCTCCACGGTGATGTTCCCTCCCCCCTCAACCCACCACCCGGGTGTCGGTTTCATACCCGCTGCCCTCAGGTCATGGAAAAATGTAAGACCGAAGACCCACACCTTATTCAAGTCGGCCGGCCTGGAGAAGAGGAGCACAAGGTCTGGTGCCATTTGTACACTTAGAAGCCCCTCGGAAAATCAGTCTAGTCTGAAAATCCAGATTCCTCCTCCTCCCGTCTTACAGATTTTCGCTTCCTCTGCGGTTAAAATTGGCTGGACCGGTCAAGCATGCTCACACTTGGAGCAGCCAATAAGCGAGCGAGGGTGGGAAATGAGCGATGGTCTCGGCAAGTATTTCAGTGGA
>JACZVJ010000069.1 GCA_022572725.1 Nitrospinota bacterium
GATTTTGGTGCCCTCATTCAGGCCCAAGCTGTGGTGACGAACATTAGCCGGGAAGGGGGAAACCTTGCATCCCGGGACCTCAAAAATGGACCGGATTTGCTGAACTTACTCGCAGCCTCGAGCTCACCACTCGATTTTGAATCCAACCCGACCATGTACAAAATGTATCTCGCAAAAGTCGATGCGGGTGAATCTGCTGAATCACCCGATCCCACCTGTACGGTGCAGGAAAGCGGATCCCTCCAGGGGAATGGTGTCACCTCTCCTACTGCCAGTGGGACCTGCGACTTACCTGCCAACCTGTATGACCTTCTGACGTTTGATGATGGCATTCAAACCTCTCCTATTTCGCAGTTCACAGTCGTGAAGGTCTACTATGCCCATAAGCCGTTGACGCCGATGGAGGAAATGTTCAAGGCGGCGGGTGAATCAGTGGTGGACATTGACACCGATGGCGATAACCTCCCGGATTCCATGTTGATAAGCAGCAAGTCCATTTTTTAGGCCATCGCAATCAGGGGCTCAGTCGGGGCCAAACGACCCCATCTCTTTGGTCTGAAGGTTAGGGGCTTGGTTCATCCTCATGGACAGAAAGATAGATGAGGTCCCAATTATGAAAAAGAACATGCGACTTTGGTTTGACAGGGAAATGGCGAGATTAAAAAAGCAGGTTCTCGATCAACGAGGGACGTTTGTTCTGGCGACCGGCGCAGCCATGATCGGCCTGTTCGCCTTCACCGCCTTAGGCATCGAGGTGGGACGGTGGTATGTGGTCAACGCGGAATTATCCAAAGCCGTAGATGCGGCCGCCCTGATTGGAGCCAAGAATATTTCCAATCCTTACCTCAACACCGAAGATTTAATGGCGGACGTTGGGAACGCGAATTTCAGTCCTGGGTTTTTGGGAACGGAGGGTGCGCCCCAGATCACCGGGACCGTGGGAGAGGCTGGGAAAGTCTACGTCACGGCTAGCACCAATGTTTTGAATCAAATTTCCCGGGTCTTGGAAACCCAAGAGGGTGTGGAAGAGGGGGAATTTGAGAAAACTCAGGTAACCTCCTTTGGTGCCGCCCAACAACGCGATGTGGAAATTGTGATGGTCCTCGACAAGTCGGGGTCCATGGGATGGTATGGTGGACAACCCATTGCGGATCTGAAAGTCGCAGCCAAGAGTTTTTTGGATTTCTTTGAGCTGACCCAGGATAACGACAAGTTTGGCTTGATCACCTTTGCCTCAGGCGTCGAGGTGGACTTTCCCTTGGGTCACAATTTTGTGGATCCAATGAAAGACAACATCGATGATATGTATGCCAGTGGGGGTACGAATGCTGAAGATGCCATTGATCAAGCCGATGGGCCATATGGCTTCTCTGATCAGACGGGTATCCCGGGAGATGAAAAGATCCAACAATTTCTCATCTTTTTCTCTGACGGGAACCCTACGGCGTTTCGGGGGGACTTCACCCGCAACGGGACAGATTATGACGCGGTCGGGTATGCGGCGACTTGGGACATCAAATTGATGAATCCGGACGTGCAGTTCCAATACTTCAATGTGAGGCAGTATAAGACCGGCGATGGGGAAGTCACGGGTGCCACCTCCTGTCAATCCGGATCCCCCGCTAGCGGTTATGACAACACCAAATGGTGGGTTCTTGAAGATGACCAATATGGGGTATCGAACGAAACCTACGAGGAAATTTTGAATACGACGGATCCCGAAAAGTGCAATATCAGTTGGAGTGACATGGCCAACTATGTGTCAGCGGTCACGAAGCAGATGGCCATTGACCATGCCCAGGAAGTGAAGGATAAGGGGATCAAGATTTATACCATCGGTCTCGGGTCTGTTGACCAACAGTTTCTTGCTTCGATCGCCAGCGGGCCGGGATTTGAATTCTACACGCCCGATTCGTCTGACCTACAATATTTGTTTCAAAAAATTGCGACCAACGTGAAGCTAAGATTAATCCAGTAGGTTGACTCTTTCGGTTTTTGCGGAAGACTGGATTTTGTGATTGAGAATCTTATGTTGCTACAGGTTCCATGGTTTTAAACCGATGAAGGATAAAGAAGGAGCGACAGCTTTGGGATATTGTCTTTTGGTGGATAATAATTCTGGACGAGTTCTTCATCAAACCTTTGTCGGTATTGACGCCGCCAAACAGCCTGCCATAGGGAGTGGCGGCGGGAGCGGTAGTTAATACGAAGCAGGTCTAGATGGTATGGTGGGAAACGGCCGTGCCGGCTTGTTGTCAAAGGCCGGGACGGCCGTTTTTTTTAGAAACCTATGACCTCGACAGCTCTCACCTTCTTGTTGGTTGCCGGTGTGCTTCTCGCAGCGGTGACAGACCTACGATGGCACAAGATCCCCAATGCCCTGACTTTTCCAACCATGGTGGTTGGAATAGTGGGGCATACCTTGGCCGATGGCCTGGGTGGCTTTCTGTTCAGTTTTGGAGGCCTGATGCTGGGCTTAGGAGTATTGTTGGGCTTTTACGCTTTAGGCGGGATGGCGGCAGGGGATGTAAAGCTCTTAGGAGCGGTGGGGGCAATTCTGGGGCCTGTGGAGGTATTCCTGGTCTTTTTGATAACCGCCGTTTTAGGCGGTCTCTACGCCCTTGGGGTGATGGTCCACCAGTTGGGGATCACCGGGGCTTTTCAGCAGATTGGCTTAATCATAAAAACCTTTTTCCTCACCGGAAAGGTTGGAATCGCGTTTGCCGCCCGGAACTCTGCCCAACCCAAATTGCGATATGGTCTTGTCATTGCCCTGGGAACCCTGACATTCCAATTTTGGTACTGGATCGGGGTCGGGTAAGGAAGTGGTCAGCAGTAAGAACCTGAAAGTTGGGGGAAATTCTTAAGAGTTGGGAGAACTTCTTAAGATGGAGAAGCCTGGGGCCGATAAAGCTGAGCAACCCTTAAGGAATGTCTCTTTGGATCACCTCGAAGATTCGAAAAACTAAAGGCGAAGGTTATGTTTCGAAATCGATCCATGTTGTTCTTTGCATTGGCCATCGGGCTGGGCTTGGTGACTACGGTGATGACCTATAACTGGTTGCAGGAACAGACTCCCGAGCCGGTGAAACAGTTTCTGAAATCCAAGGGCCACAAAATCGTAATCGCGAGTGTGGACGTGCCATGGGGAAGCCCCTTAACCGCCGAAATGGTCCGCCTGGTCGAATACCCCCAGGCCCACCTTCCTGAAGGCCACTTTACGGATGTGGAGTCACTGAAAGGTCGGGTGGTTCTCATACACCTCCAGCGCCATGAACCCATTTTAGAGGCCAAGCTTGCGCCGGAGGATGTGAAACACGGGGGAGTCCTCGGCGTGATGAACCCCGGCAATCGCGCCATGGCCGTCCGGGTGAATGAAGTGGTGGGATTGCCAGGGTTTGTCAAGCCGGGTGATCGGGTAGATATCATGGCGACGTTAAAAAATCCCAAGCGGGGAAAGGGCAAAATCACCAAAACCGTTTTGGAAAACACCCTCGTGTTGGCCACCGGAACGCAAATGGAACGAAAGGGTCCTGGCGAAAAGCCTTCGCCGGTGAAGGTGATTACCTTCGAGGTATCACTCAAAGATGCCGAAAAACTTGCCCTGGCTTCCACGGAAGGAAAATTGCGTTTGGCCTTGCGAAGTCCGTTGAATACCGAGCTAGAACTGACGAAAGGTGCCACAAGGCGTTCTCTCCTTGCTTCATTTCGAGAGAAGAGAAAACCTTCGCCTCGGGTCCGAAAGCGTCTCAGGACCCGAGTGGAGCTGATTATGGGCAGCAAGCGATCCGTGGTGAAATTCTAATGGAGGGGTGCCGTTCACTCTCAGGAACCCATTGGGAGATCCAAGGGACTTCCTTATCTCTTTACGTCATTTAAGGCAGCCGTGGATTCGTGCTCATGTTCAAAATAACCGACACAAAGAAAAGCTATTTATGGCAACAGAATTCTAAGGCCGGAAAATGGTGCTGGTCGTTTTGTATTGTTTTTGTGTTGGGGGCGGCTTCTCCACTATGGGCTGAAGGCTTGACCCAAAGGATCATCCAAAGTGATGTCCCGCAAAAGCTTGAGCTGATTAAGGGAAAATCGTTGGTTCTGGAAAGCCCTGTTCCAATAAAACGCGCCTCTCTCGCCAAGCCGGATTTTGCCGACCTCCTCGTCCTTTCACCGAAACAGCTCTACCTCATCGGCAAAGAGATTGGAATCAGCAATCTGACGCTTTGGGGGAAGGATGGAAAGGTCTTTGCCGTGTACGATGTGGTCGTGCGGCCGGATCTGACACGGTTGAAGTCTCAGATCCATCAGTTTTTCCCTGAGGAACGGGATATTAAAGTCATGGCCACCCATGATCACATCACGTTGGCCGGTACGGTTTCCAGCACCGAAAACCTTTCTCACATCTTGGCTTTAGCAGAGCCCTACGCGCCAAAGAAGATCATGAACCTTCTTCAGGTAGGGGGCGTCCAGCAGGTCATGTTGGAGGTTCGAGTCGCTGAGATGAGCCGTGGCCTCCTCAAGCGACTGGGAGTCAATTTTTCAATGGTGAGTGGAAGCGGAAATCAATTTTTAGTGGGAACGTTAAACGAGTTAAGCGATGTGGTCAAAGTCACTAGCGCCATCATTGCCCCGGGCGTTGGGACCATACCGTTTGGGTTGGTGGCCTCTTCTTCGGTCAATGCCATTTTCCGCTCCGGGACGATCACGGGCTTTATCGATGCCCTGAAACAACAAAACCTCGCCAAAATCTTGGCCGAACCTACTCTTATTACCATGAGCGGACAGGAAGCCAGGTTTCTGGCTGGGGGTGAATTTCCCATACCCATTCCGCAATCGTTTGGCGTGACCACCATCAAGTTCAAGAAATTTGGGGTAGGTCTGAGCTTTAATCCCACGGTGCTCAATAATCAACGAATTAGCATGAAGGTGGCGACGGAGGTGTCGGAGTTGGATTTTTCCAACTCAGTTACCACCGCAGGTTTTACGATTCCAGCCCTCATCACTCGGCGAGCAGAAACCATCATCGAGGTGAAGGATGGGCAGAGCTTTGCGATTGCCGGGTTACTTCAAGAAACCATCAAGGAAACCATTGCCAAATATCCCGTGTTGGGTGATATACCCGTTCTGGGCGCTCTGTTTCGGAGTGTGTCGTTTCAGCGAAACGAGACGGAGTTGGTCATCATCGTCACGGCGCATTTAGTGAAACCGTTGGATATGGCCAAACAGACCCTGCCGACTGATTCGTACCTGGAGCCAAACGATTTTGAGCTGATGTTGATGGGGTACCTGGAAGGAGAACCCAGGTTTTCATGGAACTGGCCGATGAGACGTGAGCGGACCTCTCATGATGCACCAACTGTTAGTGGTGCACCAACTGTTATTATCCCGAAGGAAGGGGGATTAGAGGGACAATTTGGACACCTGGCGCCGTAAGACGAAAAGGACTGCTATGATGAAATGGCGAGAGTTTTTCCAAGTGGTTGTGATGAGTGGGTCCTTGGTGGTCATGGCAGGTTGTTTTGAACGCCCCACCGTCTTGCATCAGGACTTTGGCCGTTCGTTCACCTCGGCCAAGCAGAACCAAATCCTCCATCCGGATGGAGAAATAAGCCCTGACCCCGTCACCGGGCTTGATGGGAAATCGGCTCACCACTCCCTCAAACGCTATCGGAAGTTTTTTGAAAAGCCCCCATTCGCAAGCTCAAAGACAGGGAGTAATACGAAAAAATGAGTCAACCAGGTTGGAACCCCGTTCGGCTGAGTGGCGACCAGGGGAAAACTCAGCCCGAGAAATCACCCAGTGCCATATCGGTGGAGCTGGCCGTCAAAACCGAGGAGGCGCGAAAGGCCTTTGAGGAGGTGATTGCCAATAATCCTGAGTTTCGAGTGAAACCCGCGAAGGAAGCTGGGCCGGCTAAGCTTCACATCCTTGAGCTGGATGATGACCTCAAACAATCGTTTTCGTTTATTGAGTCCATTCTTCAGTCCGAGGACGGGAGTGAGGTATTCCTGACCGCCCCGTGCTTGGAGTCCGGCATTTTGTTGGAAGCCATGCGAGCCGGAGTGAAGGAATTCTTTCCACAACCCATTCAAAAAGAAGAAATTCAACAAGCCCTGGAAAAAGTGGCATCCCGGTCCAAGAGCTTGAGGCATTCCCCCTCCACAAAAGTTGGCCAGGTGATTGGCGTTTTTGGCGGGAAGGGGGGAGTGGGAACCACGAGTATTGCCGTTAACTTAGCGGTATGCCTCCAAAAAGCCGGGGAGAGGAAGTCTGTGGTCCTGGTGGAAGTGAATCAGCATGGGGGCGATTTGCCCCTGTTTTTTGATCTCCAGCCCAATCATAGTTTCCGAGATATTGGGGCCGACTTGTCACGTCTGGATACGGCCTTGCTGACTCGTATCCTTACCAAACATGCGACGGGGGTTCACGTTCTCCCCTCGGGTTATGATGATTTAAGCAGTGGCCGGTTGACTCCTGAGTGCGTGGAGCCCACCCTGAAACTCCTCCAATCCCTGTTCGATTACGTGGTCATCGATTGCGGCCATGTTCTGGATTTGACCACTAAGAAGGTCATTGAGGTCTCCTCTTCCATCGTGGTGGTTTCCACTCTTATTGTCCCAGTCGTGCATCGAACAAAACGGATTCTGGATCTTTTGCGTGGATCTGGATGCGACAACGAAAAAATTAAATTAGTTCTTAACCGGTACACCCCTGAAGAAAAAGAGGTGTTGAAGGAAACCGAGGAGGCGTTGAAGTTTCCGGCGTCCTGGCTCATGCCAAACGACTATCCCACCGCAAGTGGAGCCATAAATAACGGGGCTCCACTCGTCGTTCATGCTCCACGATCTCAGGTGGCCAAGTGTTTCCAGGAAATGGCTGCCTCGATGATCACCGGCAATCAAGACCAGAAAGAAAGTACCCATTGGGTGGATCGTCTCAGAAAAATCATGATTGGGCGATCCAAACCACGGCCGGTTCACGCCTGAGACAAGCCTCCTCATGATCCCTGATCAAATCAATGTTTAGCCCAAACTGGGATGAAATCGGTGTCGGCGTCACCGACCTCAGCGACCTGAAGCACCGTATGCATCGTCAGGTCGTTGAGTCACTCGATCTGTCTGTTGTCTCCAAGCTGGACCCGGAATTGCTCAAAACGGAATTGAGCAACCTGGTTGGGCACCTGCTTGAGCAGGATTCTGCCCCGCTGAACATTCGCGAGCGGGAGCAGTTGATTACTGAAATTCAACATGAGGTCTTGGGCCTTGGTCCCTTGGAGCCCTTGATTCAAGATCCGACAATTAACGACATTTTGGTGAATCGGCCCGATCAGGTCTATGTCGAACGGGCGGGAAAACTGGAACTCACCAATGTCCGATTTCGTAATGAAACCCATCTGCGAAAAATTATTGAAAAGATTGTCTCCGCCGTGGGACGACGCATTGATGAGTCTTCTCCCATGGTGGATTGCCGATTAGCTGACGGGTCCCGGGTGAACGCGATTATTCCGCCGCTCGCTTTGGATGGGTCTTCCATTTCGATCCGAAAATTTAGCAAGGACAAGCTTCAAATTGAAGACTTGGTCAGGAATAAGTCGTTGACCCCGGAAATAGCCCATCTTCTGGAGGGGATCGTCAAGGCTCGTTTAAATGTCATGATCTCCGGAGGAACGGGATGTGGGAAAACCACCGTTCTGAATATTTTGTCCGGGTTCATTCCCGAGGGTGAACGGATTATTACCATAGAGGATGCCGCGGAGTTGCAGCTTCGCCAGGAACACGTCGTTCGTTTAGAAACCCGGCCGGCCAACGTGGAAGGAAAGGGAGAGGTCTCGCAACGGGATTTGGTGAAAAACTGTCTCCGGATGAGGCCGGACCGCATCGTGATGGGAGAGGTTCGGGGAGCTGAAACATTAGATATGCTTCAAGCGATGAATACCGGCCATGATGGGTCGCTCACCACCATTCATGCCAATACCCCCAGAGATGCGCTCACCCGGGTGGAAACGCTCGTGGCCTTGGCCGGTCTGAATATCAGCACCAAAGGCCTTCGGCATTACATCAGTTCAGCCATTGACGTGATTATTCAAATGACGCGGCTGTCGGACGGTTCAAGGAAAATCACGAGCCTCCAAGAGATTACTGGAATGGAAGGGGAAATCATCACCCTTCAGGAGATCTTTAAGTTCGAACAAACCGGGTTGGCTGAGGATCGACAAGTCAAGGGAAGGTTTATGGCGACTGGGGTCAGACCAAAGTTCACGGAAAGGTTTACAGCCTTGGGCATCGAGCTCTCTCACGATATTTTCGACCCGCTCAAGGTGTACGAAGTCTGAGATCTGTGATCTGAGAAGGACCGAACAATGCATGAGGGTGCGAGAAGCAGCAAGGCGCGTCAATTCACGAACCAAGGCTCCGGCATGACCATTCTGATCAGCATCGGCATTTTCCTCACCGTCGTTCTTTTTATTGAAGGCGCCTTTTACGCCTACCACGCCTTCTTCAATCCCCGAACAAATGCCATCAAACGCCGTTTGCGTGGCTCACCGCGCACGACGGCAGCCAAACAACCTCAGGAGCAGATGGAGGTGCTCCGGAGAAGGGCCGCTAGTGGGATTCCATGGGTGGATGCCCTCTTCGCCAAGGTTCCCAGGCTGGACTCCATCGAGCGAATGTTGCAGCAGGCAAACTCCTCCATGCCTCTTGGAATCTTTATGCTCCTTTCGGGGTTGACGGCTGGCATTGGCCTTATCGTCGCTGCCGTAAACAATGTTCCTGTGTTGGCCATGCTCGGGTGTACCCTCGTGGGCGGATGCCTTCCATTTTTTTATATGCATAGGCAAAGGGAACGCCGATTTCAAGAGTTCCATCGTCAGCTTCCCGATGCCCTTGATTTAGTATCGCGGGCGCTTCGAGCGGGCCACGCCTTTACAGTGGGAATGAAGATGGTAGGCGATGAATTCCCGGATCCCATCGGTCCGGAATTTAGCCGAGCCGTCGAGGAAATTGCCTTTGGGATCGATGTCGGGGAGGCCTTGATGAATCTCTCCACCCGGATCGAGTGCGTCGATCTCAGGTTTTTTGTGACCTCCCTCATCGTTCAGCGGGAAACGGGAGGCAATCTCGCGGAAATCCTGGAGTCCATTAGCCGGCTGATTCGGCAGCGGTTTGAATTGCTGGGTCGGACGAAGGCGCTGTCGGCGGAGGGCCGTTTATCGTGCCTGATCCTCTTTGTCCTGCCTTTCGCCATTGGGGGGTTGTTATGGTATCTCAATCCCGCGTACATGGAACTCCTGATCACCGATCCGCTGGGCAAACAAATGCTGACCAGTGGATTGGTGATGATGACGCTTGGAGCCTTTGTGATGAAACGCATGGTCGCCATTAAGGTGTAAAGAGTTCCCGAATGAATCACGCGCTTATCATCAGCCTCATGGTGTTTTTCATGACCGTCCTCACCACGGTTGGGATTTATACCGTGATACGGTCACGTCAAACGGCCAAGGACTGGGGGGAGCGCATTCGGGGAAAGGCCCGCACCGTAGAAACAACGCAAACCGAAAAGGGGATGACATACGTCAACAGCCTCTTTTTAAAGTTGCTGGAACGGCTGGGCCAAGCCAACAGGCCCAAGGATCAGGCGGAACAGTCCCGACTGCGAAAAACCCTAGTCACGGCAGGGTACCGGGGACCACGGGCCTCGGTTACCTTCATGGGAAGCAAACTCTTTTTGGCCATGTTGTTTGCCCTCCTCGTTTTTCTTTTAGGGGATGAGATATCCAAGAACTTGCCGGAAAAGGGGTATCTCATTTTGATCGTCGCTTGCGCCTTGGGCGGGTTTTATACCCCCCAGCTCTGGTTATTGTGGGCAGTGCAAAAGAGGAAGGGAAAGTTGGTCGTTGGGTTTCCCGATGCCTTGGATTTGATGGTGGTGTGCGTGGAGGCCGGGCTTGGACTGGATCAGGCTATTGCCCGGGTTGGGGAGGAGATCAAAATCGGCCACCCGGACCTGGGGGAAGAATTCCAAATTGTCAGCCTGGAACTACGGGCGGGTTTCACGCGGGAGCAGGCCTTGAGAAATTTGGCGGTGCGAGCCGACCTCGTAGAAATTCGGAGTTTGATCGCCCTTCTCATCCAGACCGATCGATTTGGGACGAGCGTCGGTCAGGCCCTTCGCGTGCATTCCGAGTCTATGCGGGTAACCCGGCGGCTCAAAGCCGAGGAGTTAGCTGCAAAATTGCCGGTAAAGCTGTTGCTTCCGCTCATTGTGTTTATCTTTCCCAGCTTGATGATTGTGATCATCGGTCCTGGAGCTATACGACTCATGCGAAATTTGCTCCCAGCGATGGGGGGCTAAAGGCATTTCATGAGGCATCATGTAGGGCACTTGAGTAAGGAATGGAAGGGGGGAAGAGAATGAATCCCTATCGTGGAATGCGATTCATGGTCTTGTCGGCGGTCTTGAGTTCTTGGCTGTTTGGGTGTGCGATGGAAAAATCGGCCACTTTCAGGACCGCGCCGGAGCATTATCAGCCGATCATTGAGCAGCAAAAGGCTGGAATTTCTCCGGACCAGAATTTCCTCCGGAAACTTCCGGACATGACAGCCGAAGAGCTCGAGGGTTTAGGGGATACCTATATCAAGCAAGATAATCTGGCCATGGCGATCGCTCAGTACAACCAGGCGCTGAAAATGGATCCTGCCCGAGTGGTGACCCGTTACAAATATGGGGTCCTTTTGCTGAAAACAGGGTTGCCCAAAGAAGCTCTTGGGCAATTTCAGACGATTCTTGAACACGATGAAAAGTTCGCTCGTGGGTATGAAGGAATAGGTCAAGCCTTGCTTCAGGTGGGAGATGACCTAGGGGCGGATCAGGAATTCCGGCGGGCCCTCAGTTTCGATCCCGATCTGTGGACGGCGCATAATTATCTGGGAATTTTGGCCGACCGCCGGCATTTACACCTTTCCGCCATTAAAGCCTACCAGACCGCATTGGCGATTAAGCCCAGGGAGCCCAGGGTGCTCA
Source organism: Nitrospinota bacterium (assembly GCA_022572725.1). GTDB lineage: Bacteria > Nitrospirota > Nitrospiria > Nitrospirales > UBA8639 > JACZVJ01. The sequence continues at coordinate 11,021 of JACZVJ010000069.1, forward strand.
ATAACCTGGGGATGGCTTATTACATGAATGGGCAATACGCAGAGGCGGTCCGCTCCTTACATTTGGCCTTGCAGGCGGGGGCCAGTTCACCCAAGGTAGCGAACAACCTGGGATTGGCTCTGTCGAAAATGAAACAGTTCTCTCAAGCCTTTGATGCGTTCAGACGAGGAACCGACTTGGCCAAGGCCTATAATAATGTGGGGATTGGCTTGCTCGAAGCGAGGAGGCCCCAGCGGGCCATATCCTGTTTTGAGAAGGCCATTGAAATTCAACCGAGGTTCTATGAAAAAGCCAGTGAAAATTTAACCTACGCCCGGCGAGCCCTAGCCAAGCAAGCCAAGCAGGGGAAGAATATGGAATCGAAATTAGTAGCTTGCTTATAACAATCCCCACCCCATCGCCCCCACCCAATCTCTCTGACCTTCCAGGAGACCCGCCTTGAAGGTCTTACCCGTTCAGATCCTCGGCTTGTTCTTGTAAAGCCGCGTATACTTCCGGCCTGTTTCCTTGAAAAACTCAAGAAACCTTCGCGCCTTTGGGGGTCCGTCCTTCAACGCCGAACCGTGGTGAGGCGATATCCTCACTTCGGCATCGCGGACACCGACTCGGTCGAGTCAGGCGTGAGCGTTCCCGAAAGAGAAATCCACAGCGATGGCAGAAGGCGTGCTCCATCATGAACCGGAGCTGCGAATTCCGGCCGAGGGACCGCATCACATGGGTTAAGTGATTTTCCACCTCCCGTTCGGGGATGCTGAGAACGGCCGCCAAGTCTCGAGCGGAGTGTAATTGCTCCCTCAGGAGAGCCATGATCTGTTGGCGGGTCGTGAGGTTGGGGGAACGCATTATCGCCGGGACGTTCTTCGAAGTGATGAGGGCCTGTTAAAAAATAATTTGGACAAAATCGCGCCCAGGTTTGGGTCGGATTTGGACGGAACGATTGAGAAAAAGCCGAGGCATAGCACGGCTATGGTGAGGTGTTTTCGATTGAGGCGCGTTCAAAGATGGCCCGAAGATGGGATGCGAGATGTCCAAGTTATTTTTTAACAGGCCCTTAGGTAAGGAGAGCCTACTCTGAGGCGCCTGATTCAATCAACCGTTCTCCTGAAAGAGTAGTCAATGGCTAGACATTTCCAAGGGTTCAAGGTAACCTACGTATTTTCAAGTGGGGGTCTTACCTAAGGGACATGAGCCTCTTCGCTCGTATTGAAAAATTCCTGGAACGCGACTTGTGGTTGCCCGATCTCGCCACGCTCCGCGGGCTGGCCTCCTTCCATATCCGGGTGCTTCGGCTGGTGGTGGTGGCCTTCTCGGATTTTCGCGATGGGGCGCTCAGCATCAGGGCGACCAGCTTGGTCTCGACCACCTTGCTCTCCCTGGTGCCCTTTTTGGCCGTGACCTTTTCGGTGCTCAAGGCGTTTGGCGTACACCAGCAAATCGAACCGCTGCTCGATCAAGCCTTGCAGCCCCTGGGGCCCAAAGGGATCGAAGTCAGCGACAGAATAATTGAATTTGTCAACAACTTGAAGGTAGGGGCCTTGGGAGCCGTGGGTGTCGTAGGGCTGTTTTACACCACCTTCTCCCTCATTGCCAAAATCGAGGAAGCGCTCAATGGAATTTGGCGGGTCCGCGAAAGCCGGCCATTGGCTCGAAAGTTCAGCGACTACTTCTTCGTTGTGCTCGTCGGGCCCGTCCTGGTCTTTACGGCCTTTGCCCTCACCGCTTCCGCCCAAAGCCACTGGCTGGTTCAATGGGTGTTGAAGATTGAGCCGCTGGGAGCTGCAGTGGTCTTGGCTACCCAGTTGATGCCGTTCCTGTTTATTTGTACCGCGTTTACCTTTCTCTACAAGCTTGTACCCTATACACAAGTCCGTTTGGTCCCGGCTCTAGTGGGTGGCATCACTGCCGGGGTACTGTGGCAACTGGCCGGGATCGCCTTTGCGACGTTTGTGGCCGGGTCGGCTCGGTATAGTGCCATATACTCCAGCTTTGCCATTCTGATTCTGTTCCTCATTTGGATCTATGTGGGTTGGCTCATTGTGCTGATCGGGGCACAGGTGGCCTATTACCACCAACACCCCTCTGCGTATCTCACGCAATTGCGCTGGAAGCAGAACACCCCGGCCTTCCGGGAGCGCCTGGCCCTCATGACCCTTGTGCAAATCACGAGGCGTTACCTGTCGGGGGAGTCACCCCTCCGAGTTCCGGACCTGGCGTTGACGATGGGGGTCCCGCTTTCGGTGCTGGAGGAAATGGTTGAAGAATTCCTGAAGCATGGGGTGGTGTATCGGACAGCCGTGCCCAAGGGAATTACCTTGGGACGGCCACCCGAACAGGTGACGGTGATGGAGATTATGGAGTTGGTTCGTCATAAGGACTACCCGGCATCGGAGCCTCACCGGGATGCATCCGATCCGGTGTGGACAGTCCTCCGACACCGTGACCAGGCGGTTGAAGCCGCATTGAATGGCTTGACCCTCAAAATGTTAGCCACGGGTGAGGGAACTCAGCTTTTCACACTGGAAAGTACCCCCTTGGAGTTGGGCCAGCCCGTTCCCTAGCAGGTTGTTGAAAAACCATTTTGGCACCGTGGCAACACAGCACTCTAGGAGATCAGGGACGGCATCCGAGCGACCCGCAGGATGGTTAAAAAGGCCGTCCAGCGCGGCCGCAGCAAGCGAGGAGGCGAGGCGTACTCTGTTCAGTACGTCGAGCCTCCAAGCGCCGCGAGAACAAAGCTGGCGGATTTTTTCAACATCCTGCCAGCAATAATCAGTTCATAAGGAAGGCGACCCGGATGCTATCATTTCTCCCCATCATCTCCTCCGCCTTCTTCTGGCCGTACAATCACCCCAAGGCCAGCAAATTTCATCTGGCAGGGCAGCTTCCCTGCTCGGGCCCAAGAGATTACACCCTGGCCAACGTCGGCCCCATTGACGCCACCGACAATTTCACGCGCCTTCGAGTGGATCTCAACGGAATGAAAGCCGAAGTCTACGCAAGAGAAGGGGAGCACCTCCGAACTAGAGTGCATTCCTTTTAAAGCACTAGGTTGATGTTTGAACCATCCATGTGATTTTGGAAGGTTGTGATGAGTAAGAAAATTCGAGCTGGTTGTTTGCTTTACCGTGTTTCAGTAGGCTGTGGGCGATGAGTGATTCTCTGAAATTCACGATTGGATTGGTTCAATTGGCCTGTGGCCCAGACCCTCAGACTAACCTTCACCATGCCGTCGAACGGGTGAAGGAGGCAGCTCGAGGAGGTGCGATGGTTGTGTGCCTGCCTGAGTTGTTTAGGACCCAGTACTTCTGTCAGCGGGAAAATGTGGCTTTTTTTGATCTGGCCGAATCCGTGCCTGGGCCATCGACAGAGACTTTGAGCAAGGTGGCAAAACAAAACAAGGTCGTCATTGTCGTGCCGGTCTTTGAACGTCGGACAGCAGGGTTGTATCACAACTCCGTCGCGGTGATTGATGTGGATGGTCAGGTGGTCGGGCTTTACCGGAAAATGCATATTCCGGATGATCCCGCGTATTACGAAAAGTTTTATTTCACACCAGGGGATAAGGGGTTTCAAGCTTTTCAAACGAGCGCCGCCAAAATCGGCACGCTGATTTGCTGGGACCAATGGTATCCGGAGGCTGCGCGGCTCACGGCGCTCCAAGGCGCGGAGATTCTGTTCTATCCCACGGCGATTGGCTGGCATCCCAGTGAAAAGGCACAGGAAGGGGAAGTCCAGCTGGAGGCGTGGCAAACGATTCAACGGGGTCACGCTATTGCCAACGGTGTGTTTGTCGGGGCGGTCAACCGTGTTGGACATGAGAAGCCCGCTGATGGTGAAGACGGGATCGAATTTTGGGGGAGTTCGTTTCTCTGTGATCCGTTTGGGGTGGTCTTGGCTGAAGCCTCAGAAGATAAAGAGGAAGTCTTACTGGCTGAAATTGATCTGAGCCGGATTGAAGAGGTTCGACGGAACTGGCCCTTTCTCCGCGACCGCCGTGTTGATGCCTATCAGGGAATAACCGAACGATTTTTGGATGACCCTTCCTCGTAAAACGCCTGCTCAATTTGGGTTCCGCATGCCGGCGGAGTGGGAGCCGCATGAGGCAACGTGGCTCGGGTGGCCGCACAAGGCTGCCGATTGGCCGGGAAAGCTTAGGACGATTTATTGGGTGTACGGCGAAATCGTTCGAAAGCTTATTCCTGGCGAGAAGGTCAACATTCTGGTCAACTCGGAGTTGCACGAAGAGAGAGCCACACGATTTTTGACTCGGGCTGAGGTGAACCTCGCGTATGTGGATTTTTTTAGAGTTCCCACGAATCGGGGCTGGACGCGGGACTTCGGACCCATTTTTGTCAAACGCGATAAACCAAAACCTGAGGTGGCCATTGCCCGGTTCCGCTTCAATGCCTGGGCGCGGTATCCCGATTGGAAGAAAGATGACCAAGTTCCTGTTCGGTTGGCACGAAGGTTAGGATGTCGGTTGCTGCCCATCAAACATGGTAACCGTGAAATTGTTTTGGAAGGTGGCAGTATTGATGTGAATGGCTGTGGGACACTCATTACTTCGGAAGAGTGTTTGTTAGATCCCAAAGTCCAAGTGCGAAATCCGGGCTTTGAGCGGCGCGATTATGAAGAGGTTCTAAAGCGATCATTGGGAGTCACCCATGTTCTCTGGCTTGGTCGAGGAATCGCCGGGGATGACACACATGGGCATGTCGATGATGTCTGTCGGTTCGTTGGGCCCAAGACGGTTGTGCTGTGTCAGGAGAAGAATTCTCGTGATGTGAATTACCGCCCCCTGGCAGAAAACCGAGAGCGGCTTGAAGGCTTGTGCCTTGAGGATGGCTCGAAACTGGAAGTGGTGCCTTTGCCAATGCCTGCCCCTCTCTTTTTTGAGGGCTGTCGGCTTCCCGCGAGTTATGCCAATTTTTATATCTCGAATGACGCGGTGCTGGTTCCCACTTTTAATGACCCCCATGATCGGGTGGCCTTGGGCATTCTGAGTGATCTGTTCAAAGACCGGCCGGTCATCGGTATTCACGCAGTGGATCTCGTGTGGGGATTCGGCACCCTCCACTGCCTCACCCAGCAACAGCCTGCTGTTAGGGCCTGGTAAAAAATAACTTGGACATCTCGCATCCCATCTTCGGGCCATCTTTGAACGCGCCTCAATCGAAAACACCTCACCATAGCCGTGCTATGCCTCGGAATTTTCTCAATCGTTCCG
>JACZVJ010000070.1 GCA_022572725.1 Nitrospinota bacterium
ATTATATCGCTGTAATAAAAAACCTTTCTTTGTCCAAAATGAGCAAGTATTTCGTCCATCGCCCGCTCGACAGAAATAGAGCGCAGTTCGGGCAGGGCTTCCAGGCTTTCAGAACTGTCAGAGGGACCAATGCCCCTCATGGACCTTTCTTCGATAAGTCTCTCTACTGCAACAGTATGACGCGCCATGGTCTGTATGAACTCATCAAATTTTGAGGCAAGGTGACTCCATTGCTCAATATGGTGGGTCAATTCCGTGAACTGGCTTTGCATTTGTGAAAGGTTGAGCCCCTCGAAACGGAGTAGGTCCTCCAAAATTTCAGGGGCTATATCCGTGCGACCCTGATATCGGCCCTCATAGAGATGATGCGGTTCGTGCTCTAGGCGGTTGAACTCAATTGAAAGGAATTTCTCCTTGTACTTCACAACATGCGAACGGGGCGTCAGGTTCAACAGCGAAATAAACAACTTGCCCTCAAACCCCGGATCAACTTGCGGGCCAGCTGAAGCGTGAAGATTCTTTCTGGTGAAGCTGGACGTCAAACCGAAGCGACCGACAAGCGTCGATGGCAACTTCAACGTTTCGAATGTCATTAGAACGACCTGTCCATAAGGGGGGATTCGATATGCACCGCCATTTTCTGCAAGATTTATTGGGCGGTCAGGCCGGTCCTCTGATCCTGAGTATACCAGCGGCCCAATTCTTAAGTCATAACTCGCCGGCTGGATACAGGTAGGATCGAAGTTCTCAATTCCTAGCTCACCTTTGCCGATCGCTTCTTCGATCTCAAAATCAACTAGCGCCATGGTCCCCCCCCCCCCCATACAAAAACCCTATTATCAAACCGATTCGATCTCACCGAATATCAGGACGATTCTCGAGGTAGGCAATCGCTGCCCGCAGCACAGGAATCGCTCGCGAGCGTGCCACGCTGGCCCATTCCGCCCACTGGTCATCTCGCGCCAGAACGCCATCGTAAAAGTCAGGTACCAAGGTCGCATAACCCTGAATGGAGAGCCACGCCGTTCGTGAAATAGGACCAGTGCCGGCATGGGTCCTTTGGCAAAAGTTTCTTCAGAGACCCGAAACCAAAAATTTGGAGAGCATACGGCTGTATGAAGATGAGGACTTGTTCGCCGAAATCACAGACGCAATGGTAAACGGAAAACCTTCCTCTCCAATGAAGGCCCCCGAGGCTCGGATTTCCCGCAGCTACCCCCTGTCAGTCGGCTGTTCAACGCCTCCGGGCAAAGTAGTCGGAGAGCACCATACTGTTGAGGTCACCATTCGAGGTCCCATCGATCCCGACACAGGACTGGTTACTCATATCACTGCTCTCGATCGTCTGATCCAGACCCAGGTGCTTCGACGTTTCGATGGGACACACCTCGTTGAGGACCCCGCTTTTCAGGACAAGCCCGCCTCGCCGGGAAACCTTGCCTCCCTTATCTGGAACCTCCTTTTTCAAGAAATTCCAGGCGGCCAACTGGAAAAGGTTGCCTTGCGGGAAATGCGGGGCATGGCAGTCGAATTTACAGGCTAACCATAAAACCCTGCCGGAACAATTTGATTCTGTTTTTCCTGGTTCCAGGCGTCTCTTTACAATCGGAAGAGGTCTCTTCCAGCCTCTTGTTCAAAAACTCGTGTTTCCGGAGCCAAGAAGGAAAAACGCCTTCGGGAAAACCTTTTCACAGAGAAATTGGACAGAAGAGAGGAGAATCTGAACGAGGTGGGACTCCAGGAACCTTATAGGACCCAAGCCTAGTTGCACGGGGGCTAGGCTAGATGGGAAACCATTCAGCAGCCGGGGAAATACTCTTTAATCAGAGCTTCTAGCTCGGCTTCTTCTATTTTCCCTTCACGACTCACCAGAAGCTCTCCTCTTGAAAAAAGATGGGTGGTTGGGTAGGTCTCAAAGTTGTGTCGCTTCTTGATTTCCCGACAACGTCCCGGGATATGCATCTTGGCTTTGCCAATTCGGAGGTTGGCAAACCGGGAAGCAGCCTGTTCAAGGATGGGGTCATATTCCGCACATGGTTCGCACGAAGCGATGCCATAGGCTACCATCGCGGCAGGAGATTGGATCAATTCATCGTAATTTTCATCCGTCACATTCTCAAGTACCCCTGCCATGGCCTTTGCCCTTCAACAAAGCACAAGGGGGACCCTCGCGATGGGAATCCCCCTTGTGTTCCGCCATTTCCTTTTACGGAAGCTTTTTCAGAGCTTCTAAAATTTCCTTATCATCCCGGGCGGTCTTAATTTCCTGAACCTTTACATAAGCCGCCTTGCCATCTTTATCAACAATCACCGTGGCACGCTTCGCGCAATTCAACGGCTCAAAATACAACCCGTAGGCTTTACAAACCGTACGATGCATATCAGCCAACAACCGATGCTTCAATTCCAACGAATCGGCCCAGGCCTTGTGCGAAAAAAAGCTATCAGCACTAATTCCAAATACTTCAGCATTGGCATCGGTAAAGCTAGGAAAATCATCCGTCAGGCATTTATTTTCACCCGTGCACACCGGGCTCCAATCTAAAGGGTAAAAGGCCAGGACGACATTCTTTTTCCCTTTGAAATCACTGAGCTTTACATCATTTTGATCCTGATCTTTAAGAGTAAAGTCAGGAGCAGTATCTCCTACCTTAACTTCTGGTGCGACATCTGTAGACATTGAACGGCCTCCTTCGGATAATAAATGGACTGGGAACCTACTATTTTTAAGGGCTTTCTCGTATCATGCCCCTGGAAACTTTGTCAACTGTGTCAAAAGACCTAGATCCTCTCCGGCCACTCTTTGGGCTCCATCTGAAAGCCGAGTTTTCTCAGCGATTTCAAGAGGAAAGGCTTCTCCGGGTTTTCTTCGAAAGGCTTCTTGAGTTTTGGTTGGACCCGGGGGTATCGTAAAGGCAGTACGCGCCTGCCAATGACCACCAGACAAAATCTACGTAGGCCTGTTCGGTATCTCCTCCCCCATGACATCTTCTAAACAAAGCCAAGCCTATTCTCGAGGTCAGGCTGCCCGCAAGATCATCCTCCTTCTGCTCGTAATGTCCATTGGCTTTACCTTCGGTGGCGCGGGTGCACTCGCGTGGTATGGAGCCACGGGCCTCCCCTCCCTCGAATTGCTTCAGGAATACCAACCCAGCCTCATTACCCGGGTCCACGCCGATAACGGAGAGGTCATCGGCCAATTTTACTTGGAGCGTCGCATACTAACACCTCTAGAGGAAACCCCGAAGTTTTTGATCGATGCGGTCATCGCAGTAGAAGACACTCGGTTTTTTCAGCATCCCGGCCTTGATCTCTGGGGAATCCTTCGAGCGGCCCGGACAAATCTGGAACGGGGCGGAAAATTTGAAGGGGCCAGCACGATCACCCAGCAGCTTGCTCGTTCATTGTTTCTCTCCCCCGAACGAACGTTCCAACGGAAAATCCGGGAGCTTATTCTGGCCTTGAAAATTGAATTGATCCTGACCAAGGAACAGATTCTAGAGATGTATCTCAACCAAATTTATTTTGGGCATGGCGCCTACGGTGTGGGAACCGCATCCTTGACCTATTTTGGAAAAGGCCTGTCGGAGCTCAGTTTGCCCGAAACCGCTCTTCTTGCCGGACTTCCCAAAGCTCCGAACACCTATTCCCCCTACAAAAACCCAGAACTCTCGAAGAAGCGGCAAGAACATGTGCTGGACCGCATGGTCCAAGCCGGCTTCATTACGACTGCCCTTGGTGAACAAGCGGCTGCGACTCCCCTTCCATTTCAACGCCAATTACCGGAACGGATTGGCCCGTATTTTCTGGAATATATCCGCCAACATTTGGTCAAGGCCTATGGGGAGACGATGGTCTACAAGGGAGGACTTCAAGTTTTTACCACTGTCAATATTGGGATGCAGAAAATTGCCGAACAAGCCATTCGCAAAGGGCTTCACGAACTGGATAAGCGGCAAGGGTGGCGAGGCCCTATTGGTCGGGAAACACTCCCAATTGTGGCACCGGACCCCACGGATCTGTTGCCCCTCCCTCTTCCGGAACCTGGAGAAATTCTCCACGGTGTGGTCACGAAGGTTTCCAAGGAGGAGGCTATTATTGTCGCCAATGGCCTGGAAGCACCTCTTGCTTTAGAGGACATGCTCTGGGCCCGTCGCCGTCTAACCAAGGACGCAGAAGTCACGGAAGCCCAAGAATTTCCGACCCATACCGTGAAGGACATTCTCACACCCGGAGATGTCATTGAAGTCGTGGTAAAGCGGGCCAGGGGAGGCCAGCTTCGGTTTGGTCTTGAACAAACCCCTCTGGTAGAAGGGGCTTTGATCGCCTTGGACCCCCGAACCGGGGCCATCCGAGCCATGGTGGGGGGATATGATTTTGAACGAAGTGAGTTTAATCGCGCCGTACTCGCACTTCGCCAACCAGGATCAGCGTTCAAGCCCATCATCTACGCGACCGCCCTTAAGGATGGCATGACACCAGCAACTTTGGTCATGGATGCTCCAGTGGTATACGAAGATGAAGAAACCCACAAAGTCTGGAAACCGGAAAATTACGAAAAGCGATTCTTTGGCCCCATCACCCTGCGCGAAGCCTTACGGCATTCCAGAAATGCGGCAACGGTACGGCTCCTCGAGCAACTCGGCGTGCGCAAGGTGATCGATTTTGCCAAGAGGGTGGGTATTCGTAGTCCCCTCAGCAAAGATCTTTCCCTGGCGTTAGGCTCATCCGTTGTGACTCTGGAGGAACTCACCTCGGCTTACGGCGTGTTTGGCAACCAAGGGATCGCCCTTTCCCCCTACAGCATTTCCATTGTCAAAACCCAGGAAGACAAGATCCTGGAACAACATTTGTTTGAACCGCGTCAAGTCGTTTCAAAACAAACCGCTTACCTGACCACCCACATGCTAATGGACGTGATCCAAAGCGGGACAGGAAGGGGGGCACGTTTTATCGGGAGGCCACTGGCTGGAAAAACGGGGACCACCAACAGTTTTCGAGATGCCTGGTTTGTCGGATATTCGCCCAATCTCGTGACGGGGGTCTGGGTGGGATTTGATAGCGTGCGGACGTTAGGCAAGGTTGAGTCTGGGGCTCATGCGGCTTTACCCATCTGGGCTCAATTCATGGCGGAGGCCCTCAAACCGTTGCCGGTAAAAACGTTTCCTATTCCCGAAGGAATTCAATTTGTGGAGATTGACCCCACCACCGGCACATTGGCCCTGGAGTCAAGCAAAGAAACAAGAACGGAGGTCTTTACGGAAGGGACCCTTCCCGAAAGACCATCAGGTCTGACCGCCAATCCACTCGATTTTTACGAGTTTGACCAGATAGTGGAAACTGTAGATATAAATACTGAGGATACTGAAGAAACCGATGCCGAACTTACCCCTGATCTGCCTTAGGATTGAGCATCCTGGTACTCTTCGTGCCACGCCATTTGAATAGCCTCAAGCTTCTTTTCATCAGAATTTTTCGGATCGTCCTTGAACTCAGGCCACGCGGAAATCCAGGCATGCAAATCCGTGAAGCGGACAGTCAGAGGGTCTGTATCGGGGTGCTCCTCATGGAGGCGTATGGCAATGTCCTCCGCATCAGCCCAGGTTAAATCTGAAGGCATACGACTCCTTCAACAACTCCATTCATCAGTAAGTTGGCGAATTTCTACACCCATTCAGTCTGTAATCACCTCTGAGAGCTTTTTACTTTCCAACGCTTCTTTCAGTGTAGCATCCATTAACACCTCCGCCAGGTGGTGGGTGGCTTTTTCGACATCGTCAATCCGAGCCCTGATCAGCCGGTGATCATCCATCCCTTTTACGGCCCGTAGTTCATCAACAGCCTTCTTGATGGCAGAAGCCTCATCAGGAGTGATGAGTGAGGTCCCCCGCCCCAGAGCTTTTTCCGTGGCCATGATGATGGCATCCGCCTCCGTACGGGCCTCAATGACCTGCCGCGCCTTGATATCCTGAGCGGCAAACTGGAAGGATTCCCTAATCATACCCTCCACTTCTTCATCTGTGAGCCCATATGATGGTTTCACTTGAACGGATTGGGAATCTCCTGTCCGCACATCAGTGGCCGTGACATTCAAAATTCCGTCGGCATCGATGAGAAACGTGACCTCAACCCGAGGGACTCCAGCCGGCAAAGGAGGGACTTTCAATTGGAACCGGGCCAAACTTCGGTTGTCTTGCACCAATTCCCGTTCCCCTTGGAGAATGTGAATGTCAACGGAGGTTTGCCCGTCCACATAAGTGGTAAACATTTCTTTGGCACTGGTGGGGATGGTGGTATTCCGGCGAATCAGGCTACTCACAACCCCACCCATCGTTTCAATTCCTAGCGACAAGGGAGTGACATCCAGAAGGAGCATATCCCGATGCTCCCCACTCAGAATCCCGGCCTGAATCGCCGCACCCAGGGCAACCACTTCGTCGGGGTTGAGCTCACAATGAGGAACTTTCCCGAAAAGGTCTTGAACCTGACGGCGTACCAATGGCATTCGAGTGCTTCCCCCAACTAAAATCACCTCATCGATTTGATCAGCCCGCAGACCGGCATCTTTCAGGGCCAGCCGACAAGGGGTCAGGGTCTGATCCACTAAATCCCTCGTGAGGGACTCCAATTCCTCTCGACACCAAACTCGTTCAAATAGTCCCTTTCCGTCCGGAAGCTCGAGTACGGTCTTGGTCTTCGTCTCATCTGATAATCGAACCTTCGCTCGTTCGGCCTCTAAGCGAACGGCCTGCATCAAGTCCGGGTGCTCGGACACGTCAAGACCAAAGTCCCTCAGAATCTCTTTCATGATGACTTCGACTAATCTCCGGTCCAGATCATCTCCGCCAAGATGGGTATTGCCATTCGTGGCCAAAACTTCAAAGATTCCATCTTTGAGCTTGAGAATCGAAATGTCGAAGGTGCCACCGCCTAAATCGTACACGGCAATAATGCCCTGGGTCTGTTGGTAAAGACCGTACGCAAGGGAGGCCGCTGTTGGTTCATTGATGATTCGCAGAACTTCCAACCCGGCAATCAACCCGGCATCTTTCGTGGCCTGCCGTTGACTATCATTAAAATAAGCGGGAACAGTAATGACGGCTTTGGTAATCTCCTCTCCCAAATGCCCTTCAGCCCGAAGCTTTAACTCTTTCAGGATCATAGCTGAGACCTGAGGAGGAGAATAGGTTTTGTCGCCCACCTCAATCCGAATGACCCCACCCTTCTCCTGGAGTTTGTAGGGAAAATACTTCAATTCATCCGAGACATCGGCTAGGCTTTTCCCCATAAACCGTTTGACGGAATAGATCGTCCTGGCTGGGTCACGGACCAGATGCTCTTTGGCAGGTTCGCCCACAATGAGACCATTGTCGGTAAGCCCCACAACAGAAGGAACCATGGTTTGGCCATTCCGACCCGCTACGACATGGGGGGTCTCCCCGTCCATGTAGGCAATCAAGGAATTCGTCGTCCCGAGATCAATTCCGACAATTCGTGGCATGGCGAGTGTGAAGGCGGGAGGGGTTACCCTGTAGCTTCGATAAGATCGTTCACGATATTCCGGACATAGGTTCGGTTCGAGAGGATATCTTGCATCTCTTTGAGCACCGCATCCTTTTTGGCACGTATTTCAGGAGTTTCAACAGACGGTCTTTGGAGGGAATCCCACACCCCAAATTTTTCAAACAGTCGCACTTTGAATTGTTCTTGCCGACGCTCCAACGTCTCTCGATCGGCTTGGAGTTTGGCTCGCAATTTTCCTACTGTCTCCGCACCATCTTCACTGGAAAGTGAACGAAACTCCTCTAAATCTTCTTGGAGCTCCAAAATCTCCTCAAACAAATCCGCCGGGGGCGCCGTTCGGATCTCCTTGGCCGAACCCGCTTCTAACCGAATCAAATATTCCGCACGCTGAATGGGATCTTTTAATGTGCGGTACGCGGCGTTCAAAAGCGCCGTATTCCCCAAACTGATGGCCTTCTCACTTTCATCCTTATTGGCATAAAAATCAGGATGGAAAGTCCGGTTCAACTCATAAAAGGTCTGCTCAACCGCTTCCTCATCAATATTGAGGATCCTAGGGGTGTTCAAACAGGTGAAGTAGTCAAGCTCCTTGGATAGGGGTTGCACTTTGACGCATCGCCCACACAAATATTCTCCGTGGATTTCTGACTGACAATGCCAGCACATACTCCTGGCCATGGGGATGGCGCGTGCCGGACTTGGTGGTTGGGAAGTGAGATTTCTACTCATGTCATGGGCACTCGCACCACGGGCATGGCCTTACCCTGCCATGCCCGCCATAAAACTCCTCGGACCGAGAAAAACCAGGATGATGGTTTCAATCAGGCCGAGAATGATTCTCCACACCCACAGGTCTTATTCGCATTGGGGTTAATAAATTTGAATCCCCCGCTGACCAGGTCTTTTTTATAGTCAAGCTCCATCCCGGTGAGGTAAATAGCACTCTTTGCATCCACGATGACCTTCACCCCATCCGCCTCGCACACCGTGTCATATTCACTAATTTTCTCATCGAAGTTGACGGTATAGCTGAGTCCTGAGCACCCGCCTCCCTTGACCCCGAGCCGAAGCCCGCCTTCGGTGATCCCCTGAACATCAAGGAGACGCTTCACTTCCTCAAGGGCCGATTCCGTCAGGGTGATGATGGGGGCTTGGGTGGCTTCCGTTGTATCCATGATCTGTTCTCCTCTTTCCTCTACACGCGACGAACCGGTTAGCTTGCTGATACCGATACCGCAGCCTCTTCCTTCCGACTTACCTCCTCGGCTTTCTTCTTATAATCATTCACGGCCGCTTTGATCGCATCCTCAGCCAGAACCGAACAATGGATTTTGACTGGGGGAAGATTCAGCTCTTCTACGATTTCAGTGTTTTTAATCTGGCGGGCTTCTTCAATGGTTTTCCCTTTTAACCACTCCGTCGCCAAGCTCGAACTGGCGATAGCGGACCCGCACCCAAAGGTTTTGAACTTGGCATCGACGATGGTGTCATTTTCCACCCTGATCTGGACCTTCATGACATCGCCGCATTCGGGGGCCCCGACAATCCCTGTTCCGACACCATCCTCATCCTTTCTAAAGCTTCCCATGTTTCGTGGATTATTATAATGGTCAATCACCTTTTCACTGTATGCCATGACGTGATCCTCCTTTATGCATTAAACTGTTAGACCAAGACTCCAGAGCGATAAGTTTCCGGCAAAATTATTAATGGGCAGCCCACTCCACCGTCTTGAGGTCAACCCCCTCTTTGGCCATTTCATAGAGAGGCGACATCTCGCGTAAATGGTTCACCGCTTTGATCATGCGTTCAATAGTATATTCCACTTCCTCGTTGGTAGTAAACCGACCCAGACCGAATCGAATAGAGGAATGTGCCAAGTCTGAACCTACCCCCAACGCTCGAAGGACATACGAGGGTTCCAGCGTCGCAGAGGTGCAGGCCGACCCTGACGACAGCGCAATTTCCTTCACTCCCATAAGGAGGGCCTCACCCTCAACATAGGCGAAACTAATATTAAGATTGCCGGGCAGCCGTTCGGTTGGATGCCCGTTGAGGTATGACTCTTCCAAAGAGGCATTAATCCCTTCTTCAAGGCGATCCCGCATGGCGGCAATTCGAATGGATTCCGTTGCCATTTCCTGTTCACACAGTTCACAAGCCTTCCCAAATCCAACCACCAGGGGAACCGGGATGGTGCCGGACCGCATTCCCCGCTCATGACCTCCGCCATCCAGCATGGGGACAAGCCGCACGCGTGGGGCCTTTCGCCTCACATACAGAGCGCCAATCCCTTTGGGACCGTAAATTTTGTGTGCAGAAAACGACATGAGGTCAACGCCCAAATCCTGGACGTCGACGGGAATTTTCCCCACACCCTGGGTTGCGTCACAGTGAAACAGAATCCCCTTTTCCTTGGCAATTTTCCCAATCTCCTTGATCGGGTGAATGGTCCCAATTTCATTATTGGCCAGCATGAGGGATATCAGGATGGTCTTGTCCGTGATGGCATTTCGGACATCATCCGGATTCACCCTACCGGTTTTCTCCACTGACAAATACGTAACCTTAATCCCCTTTTTCTCTAAAGCCTTCGCGGGATCAATGACGGCACGGTGTTCGGTGGCACTGGTGATAATGTGGTCCCCTTTTTGGCGATACATTTCCACCACGCCCTTCAGCGCCAAATTATCCGACTCAGTCGCGCCGCTGGTGAACACCAACTCCTTGGAATCGGCATGGATTAATCTGGCAATTTGCTTCCGCGCGAGTTCAACCGCCTCTTCGCTCTCCCAGCCAAAGGAATGATTCCGACTGGCTGAATTGCCAAACTTCTCTGTAAAAAATGGAAGCATCGCATCCACAACCCGTGGGTCACAGGGAGTTGTCGAATGGTAATCCATATAAATCGGTAGCTTCATAAATTGACTCCTTCTTCCTTACGGGATTCCACTATGATTAAGGGAGACCCAAGCATCATATCTTCAATCGACATACTGTGGAGGAGCTGAGAAATACTCTCCTGGACTTTGAGCAAGGGGGTTCGAATATTACACCGGTCAAGTTGCAAACAGGACGAATGGTCCTTGTCGTGATAACAATCCGTAATACCAAGAGGCCCTTCAATGGCCTCAAGCACCTGGGCGATCGAGATAGCTTTCGGCTCCCGGGCCAACAGATATCCGCCTTTGGGGCCATTATGGCTTTCTATCATCTGGTGCTTAGACAAAATTTGAAGGACTTTGGCCAGGAGCTCCACCGGAATGTTGTGCTCTTCAGCAATTTCCTTGGTATTGACAACCCGGGCCCTGGTCAGTTCACCGTATTGCACGGAGGCTATATACTGCAGGGCTATCAGGGCGTAGTCAGATTTCTTGGATAGCTTGAGCATCGTGCCCCCCCATTTCAACTAATCAGAGACTGATATAAGAGACTAAAAAATCTCCGATAATATTGATCGGATTTAACCTACCATTGACTGTCACACCTTGTCAAGACTAAACTGATCGGAGATTAATCCAATCGGAGACTAATCTTGTCGTATTTATAGGGTAGAAAGCAAGTTGAAATAACGAGGAAAAAACTCATACATACAACCCTAATTTAACCCAACTCATTCTATACCCCAGGAAAGGAAAGAAAAATTCATGGGTGGAAGTAATCCGTACATTGAAAAAATAGAAACAGAGGCAGCAGTCCAAGCCTTTACCATCACCTTTCACACCCCAGAAAAAACTATCGAAGTTTTGGTTGACCCTGAAAAAATTCCCTATGGCCCTACCGGTCTGCCGGGCAGCGTCCTAGACGTGGCCCTAGGGGCTGGGATTGATTTGGAACATGCCTGCGGAGGCGTCTGTGCTTGTTCAACCTGCCATGTCATCGTGAAGGAAGGCCTGGAGACATCCAATGAACCCACCGATGATGAGCTCGACCAACTAGACGAAGCACCAGCCATTGAGCTTCAGTCACGATTGGCATGCCAATGTGTGGCGAATGGCACAAAGAACCTCGTTGTTGAAATTCCAGCGTGGAACAAAAATCTCGTGAAAGAAGGACACTAAGGATCCCCATGGATGACAAGCCCCTCAGGATCAGGGTGCTCGTACACACCAAATTTTAAAAATTTTGAAAACCCCAAAGATTCTACCGCACTAAGATCACAACCTTTCACCCTTCCAATGCCCAATAAAAAAGGCCGCTGAAGATTTCTTCAGCGGCCTTTTTCACACGCTCCCCGGCCAACGGCCTCACGAAGTGAGCCAAAGTGGTAAGGAAAGGCCGGGCCTTATACTTGCGCGATCTGTCGAGGGAGGATCAGGCAAGGATGCGACTGAATAAAAGCACCAATACTCATGACTCATGCCTGACCCCATTATTGACGAAGTGGCTCGGACCTATGTACTGATCAGGACGTTCGAGGAACGTCTTGAGCTCGCAAGGGAAAACGTCAGGATTCAAAAGGAGAGCCTCAGAATCGCAGAAGCTCGTTTCCGTCATGGCGTGGTCACCCAACTCGATGTGGCACAAGGGGGGTCTCTTGAGTGACACACAAGCCTTGATTCCGGTGCTGAGAACCGGGCTTCGTCAAACCCAACATGCCCTCAGCATTTTGCTTGGCATACCACCGAGTGATCTGCAGGAGCGTTTAGTTGGATCGAGACCTATCCCGACGACACCTGCGGTCGTGGCTGTTGGCATCCCCGCCGAATTACTCCGCCGCCGGCCTGATATTCGACGGGCAGAGCTCGAGGCGGCGGCGCAGAGTGCACGTATTGGGATCGCCAAGTCTGATCTGTACCCACGGTTTTCATTGTTCGGGTCTGTTGGTCTACGGTCGAGTGATGCTGGTGGCAGCTTTACAAACGATGCAGATTTCGTCGACCTTTTCAACGTGGACAGCCTGACCTACGCGGCAGGCCCCTCTGTGCAGTGGCCGATTCTGAACTACGGACGCCTCAAGAATAACGTTCGCGTTCAAGATGCCCGTTTCCAGCAACTGATTGTCAACTATCAAAACACGGTGCTAGTGGCTGCCCAAGAAGTGGAAGATGCCCTCGTCGGCTTCGTCCAAGCGCAAGACCAAGTCAAATTTCTTACAGAAAGTGTCACAACCTCAAAACGCGCCGTTGATATTTCGTTAATTCAATATCGCGATGGTGCCGTGGATTATCAACGAGTCCTTGACTCCCAGAAATTTCTTGTCCAGCAGCAGGATCGGTTGACTTCGGCACGGGGGGATGTGGCGCTGAACCTGGTTGCGGCCTACAAGGCGCTCGGGGGAGGGTGGCAGATCCGTCAGGAAAGAGAGTTCATTCCTATCGAGACACAAGAAGAAATGGATAACAGGACTGACTGGGGGAAGCTGTTCACGCCCAGTTCACTCGACCTTCCGCCTCCTGCCAATACTGCGGATGGAGAATAGAAAAATAAACTGGCTTTTTGGGCAAACAGAAAAGTAGAAGGGGCCGCGGGGTGTCAATTGGGAATAGAGCCCCCAACCCAGTCGCATCCGATTCGCTTCCCAAAGTTCCCCAAAACGATGTTGGATATTGCAAAACGTATTCTTATGGTATCGTCAAAGCGCGTCCGCCTGTATTCACCCAAGACCACTGACCTCTCATGAAAACGAAAGAATCGAAAATTAAATGCCGTCCTGGCTATTCACGAAAATCGTCTCGCCGGTTACCGGTCTATTAAAGCAAGGGTTGAGTCCCCCTAAATTGGCGATGGTGATCGCCCTGGGAATCACCCTCAGCGTTTTTCCAGTGATCGGGACGACGACCGGGCTTTGCGCGGTCGTAGCGCTCCTATTCCGCTTGAATCTGCCCGCGATCCAAGTCGCCAACTATGCCGCGTTTCCGTTGCAGATTATGTTGTTCTTTCCGTTTTTGGAAATAGGGGAAGCCGTGTCCGGCAATTCCCTAGGAACCATTTCCGAGGATACGTTGGTTTCGGCTTTTAACGCGGGGTTTATCGAGGCCATTCAAGAGTTGGCCGGTTACCTCCTGCTGGCCTGCCTGGGCTGGGCCATCGCCACCGTTCCCTTATTTTTTATCCTTTATTTTATAATGAAGCCGCTGTTGCAAAAATACGGGGCGGCAGTTCTCCCGGCAACACCCTCGGGGTCTTAGGGATTAAAAGGTTTAATCCGAGTGAGTGTATGTGGCGGAGGGCCGTTCATAGGGCCGCTTGAAAAGCGACCCTATAGCGACGTTGAAGAAGGGGGATGAAAAACAAACTGAATAGAGCAATTCGACATGAAAATGAAATAAATGCAGGATTAAAAAAATTTAATGGGGGAACTCTTATGGTGACCTCCGGCTTCGCCTAACAATCCATTGGGAATAGGAAAATTACACGCCCTTATTCAGCAACCAGAAAAGTACCGAAGGAGCCGCGGGGTGTCAATCACACCAATCAGCGGTCTGAAAATGGTGGGGCAGTCTGCGATGAGGGCATCACCGGTCTCTGAGTCAATACTCATGCCTGCCGCTATTTTAGAGCGGCTCCAGGTAAGCGCCGGTGCTCTACTCTACCCATTTTCTGACATATCTATGTAGTAGAACCGTGTAAACACGGTGAGATTCCCCTTCGCGTTGATCGTCCCTTTTATGACCACCTCACCACTCATACAATTCCGTGGACCCTGATCGTGATTTACGAAGGATACCAAAGTCACGAACAGAACCATCCTAGAAGAGGGAAAGGGCTGAGGGGGAAGAGGAAGTGAAGGGAACCGGCTGGCCAGGGAGCGGACGACGAAGGGAAAGGAATGACCAGGTGCGCAAGGGCTATCCGATGAGATCGCATCGGGCATTGGTGCGTACTTCCTGGTACCGTGAAAAGCCCTTAGATCATCCAGGCATCTGCTTTCATGAAATGCCCGACGCTCTAATGTTGGAGTTCAATGCCGAGAGGCTCGGGCTCCGAGGTGCGCATCGTGGAAATGGAAGGAATCTCCAGCGCTACCCGCTCGGGATTGGTAGACCTTGAGTTGAGGACTCCATACGTGGGTTTTCGTAGATCCTTCACGATGCCTACCCAGCTGAGCATCACCAGCACATAGTAGGTCAGGTCAATCTCCCACCAGTAGAAGCCCTGCTTCGCTGAGGATGGGGAGTGGTGATGGTTATTGTGCCACCCCTCGCCATTGGTGATCAGGGCCAAGATCAGGGAGTTACGACTTGTATCTCCAGTTCTGTACCGCTGCCGACCAAACAGGTGCGCCAGTGAGTTGATGGTAAAAGTTCCATGCCAGACCAGCACCATGGAAAGGAAAAAGGCGAACCAGAGCGCGCTCCAGGCCGTCGTGGCATCCCAGGTTCCTGTGTGATAACCACCAATAAGCCAGATGGTCACGCCGAGGAAGACCTGGGGAATCCAGTGGTTTCTCTCCAACCATCGGATCTCAGGGTATTTGGCCAGGTCCTGGACCACATCCATTTCCGGTTTATGGTACCTCTTGCAGAGAAACCAACCGAGGTGGCACCAGAGGAAGCCCTTCTGAGAGGAGTGTGGATCCTTGACAGTGTCGGAATATCGGTGATGATTGCGGTGATGGGATGCCCACCACAACGGGCCTTTCTGTCCACCGAATGTCCCCCCCACACCCATCCAGAACTGCCAGAAGCGGTTCAACTTGTAGGAACGATGAGCGAAGTAGCGATGCATCCCGCCTGTTACGAAGAACATCCTGGTGAAATAGAGAAGAACCAGTAGCAACACATCGAAACGTGTGATGGAGGTGAATATGGCCAGCAGTGGAATCAAGTGGATTAGCCAGAATGCCCAAGCAGAGCCTTTCAGCGTAAACCTCTCGGGAGTGAAATAGGAATTTGTAACAGGCTTTTTGGTCACAAAGAAAAATACCAAAGCAGGGGTCGGGGGGTCAATCCGTGGCCTCCGCAGTCTGAAATGAGGGAGTTCACCCTTCGAGAAGGGCCTGACCAGCTCTTGTGCCAAGGATCAGGCCAAGCATTTCGATCCATAAACCAAAAAAGTGGGCAGATTTATTTTCTGGGGCTCAGGGCGCCAACCGCTTCGGTGACTTGTCCTCCTTCTCCTCTGGTTCCTGCCACATTGGCAGGCCATCGGGGACGTGGACTGTGGAGGTTGGGAAGGCGATCTGCGCCCCATGGGATTCGATGATCTTCAGGATCCGCAGTAAGACGTCTTGCTTGACAATATGGTAGTAGACCCATTCCTTGGTTTTGGTGAAGGTGTAAATAAAAAAGTCCAGGGACGAGGGTGCGAAGGTGTTAAAGCTGACCATCAGGGTCCGATCGGCATTGATCTCAGGGTGGTCGCGCAGCATCTTTTCCACATCCCGCACGATCTCAGTCATCTTGCTCGCGTCATCGTAGCGTATGCCGATCGTTTCGTAGATCCGGCGGTTGGGCATCCTCGATGGGTTTTCAACGGCAATGGTGGCAAAGGTGGAATTGGGAATAAATAAGGGGCGTAGCTGGAAAGTGCGGATTCG
>JACZVJ010000167.1 GCA_022572725.1 Nitrospinota bacterium
TTGGGGTCGAGGGGGTAGCCATGATGGGGAATAGGATTCCGGAATGGGGGGAGAGTGTAAGGGGTTGGCGTTGAGGCTATGAACAGTCAAGCAGGAGAAAGGATTGGAGGAGTCTTATTGAAAGGCGACTTCATTCCGCTTTTCATTGTCTGTACGAACCGTAGTGTTGGCTGGCAGGAAATCCACCGGAGCGGCCTGATGGGAAATCCTGTGTGAGTGGAGTGGGTTGAGGGTTATGTTGGTGAATCGACTCAGTTGCGCGTTCGCTACTATGTCGAGTTCGGAAAGGGCTTGCCGTGTTCGGGACTGTGCCGAACTCATAATGGGACGGCCATGGATTTTAGTGGGGTGGAAATGAGTCGTGACTCCCGCATGGTTTCGGGCTAAAGGAATGACGGTCCCTGGATAAGGCTGAGGGGCCGTCACCTCAATCATTCCCTCCGTTGTCTCTTGGCCCCAGCTCTTATTGGCCAGACTTTTTCCCAAGGCATGCCCTATTTCGTGAAGAGCGATGGAGAGCAGGTCGTGGTAATTCCCGGAGGCGAACTCCCCGACGGGTTCTGAAAAAACCCGGCCAACGTTGATTCTTCCCCCGCCTAAATTCTGAAATGACTCCTGATAGGTTTGAAATTCTTCATGGTGGTCTGGAGTGGGGTCCAACCACCATTGGAAATGATGAGGGTTGGTATCGTTGTTGAAGAGGATCGTCCCTTCAGTCTCACGATTGGGAATACCCCCCTGATGGATAAGGGTGTGGGTCCCTCCCCCAATGGGCGCCCACCCGAAATTCACAATCACCGTATGGTCATCCAAAATGGCGCGCTCCCACTGATCGGCGGCGGCATGAAAAATCTCGATCAGATTCCCCTCGCCGATTGAGGTGGTGGGAGGGGAGCCCCCAATAAAATGTCGGACAATGACAAGAGCCGAAGCGTCTGAACCCCAGGTGAAGAAAAACAAGCAGATCATGAGTGGAATCAACCCGAGGGGATTCCGGCTTATGGAGGGCCGACAATGGGAACAAGGATTCTTCATCTCAAGGTCACAGCAAAAAGTGGAAGAAGTGTTTCTGGGATGGTGCTTTGAATAATGGCTGCCCCCAGATTGGTCATGAGTACTCTTGAGGTCTTCGCAAATTGGAGGCCAGATCCGGCCCAGCCCTCTCCCGCTTGGGTTGAGATTGCTAACTCATTGATGTCTCAACGTTTTTGACGTCAATCTTGGGAACCGTGTCAGACGAAGAAGGGGGAGAGACAAATTTGAGATGGCCAAAAGTGTAAATTTCACCGACAGGTCATGGTGTCAGGCGGGTACCGTACAGAAAAAGAATCCGTCAAATCAGCGCGATAGACGAAACTCAGCCATTGTAAAAAATTCTGACGTAGGGGCTGAAGTGAAGGGAGGGGAAGAAAGAAAACCAGAGTGAGAAGGTGACGAGGTCGTTGGGGTCGAGGGGGGTGGCCATGATGGGAGGGAATACACCACATGAGCCAGGAGCGGCTACACGGCAGTGGCAAGCAGGGAAGGGCCTCCGTCACTTGCTCACCGGACAGCGGCGGTATTCATTGCCTGATTGGCGTGATTGATCCCCCGCTGCTCCTTTGCTACTTTTCTGATTGGCCAGAAAGGGCGTTTGTTTTTCCTATTCCCTATTCCCCGCACCTTGCCTCACCCAATCTTGGACTTCCTCTTGCATAAAGCGATAATGCTTGCCTACTTTAAATGCCGGTAGTCCGCCCTCGTGAATTAACTTATAGACCGAGGGTTTTGGAATTCTTAAAAATGTGGCGACATCGGGGACGGTCAGGACCGTATCACTGAACATTGGTCAATTTCCTTCCTTGAGGTTAATGGTCGTTGTTTTTTAATGACCTAATCCCACGAACAATCCATGAAATACGTGCGTGATTGAGTGACCCCGAGCGTAGGGGCACCATACCGAATTCTTTCTCTCCCTATCAGTGACTCAGTCTCTCCCCTACAGCCGTTACACGACATATTGGAATGAGCACCGAAAAAGCCGATTCACGCAGAGCTTAGGGATGTGAGAACCCTTCAGCAATTTTGGCAAGATATTCAACTTCCGGGTGAGGGATGGCTTGCCTCATGAGTGAATGACAGACAGCATCAACATCCCACTCCTTGAGGGGAGTATCCCAGGACAAGGTTTGGCCGTCCCATTCCATCCAGACGTTGCCTAGCGGCACAAACCCTGGTTGGTTGCGGAGAATCACTTGAACCATTTTCGTGAGAGTGATTTGAATCTCAGGTTGCTTCATATCCTTGCTTGCCTTCTGAAAAGCTACCGCTCTGAATTTTTGGAGACTCATCTGTTGTTTAAGCGAATTCCATGCCACCCTGATGCTGAACGGGCCTCTGAAGGGAAATGGACGCTGTAAGTCCTTGGCTGTCCTAGGGAAATTCATTTTCCATGAGACCACCGCTCTCCCTTTGCGGTGCACATCCTTCACGCAAAACTGGAAACAATTCCGACAGGGGTTGGAACAGCAAGGAAATGTAAGTAGGAGGAAGGAAAATTTTTGTGATTGCAATGCAGACGAACTCAGCCCAAGGGACACGTGAAAAAAAGTGTTAAAATTTCAGACGGGGTTTGAGCAGGATTTTCACGTACATTGATCGACCGTGGGGGAAGACACAAAAGGGTGAAGGGAGGGACAAAATCTTAGTCTCAAAGGTGTCAATACTTCAGACGGGGAGGAGGGTGGTGGTGGAACGTGTTGGGAGGAAGGTTGAAGCAGAGTCCTGAGGGTTTTCCAGGATCCTTTAGCCCCTCATACCCATGTCCGGCTGGGGAGCTTCAGTGAGCTTTAACCAATTCTTGTTCCAGAGCGAGTCGAACCTTTTGAAAATCGTTTTTGAGGAGAGGGAGCTGGGCCTTTGCACCTTCTAGGGTAGGGCTCAGACCTTGCTGTTCCAACGAAAAGGCCCTTTCAGCCATCGCAGTAGCGCCCATATTTCCACAGATTCCCTTAAGCCCATGCGCGGCCCTTGCCAGCGCCGGTCCATCATTTGTTTCGACCGCTCTTTGGACTTCCTCTACGTGGGCCGACACATCTTGCACCAACTGCTGAAGGGTTTGGCTAAGAGAATCCAACTGACCATGTCCGGACAATGTCCGCCATTCTTCCAACACTGCCAAGTCCACAACCGAGTTCTCTGGGCAATGAGGCGTGGTCATGTCCTCTTCGGCAGTAGGCCCTTCTTCTCTCATCTGGCCGCTCAGACTCTCGGGAGTTCCAGGAGCGCCTGCTTGAAGGGGTTCCCTGTGTTCGGCGAATTTGGAGTTCTTGGCGGCATTCAGCCAGTGATAACTAAACGTCCCTCGCATTCCTTCAATGAAACAGTACAGGAACAGGATGCCCAAGAGGAAACCGATGGGAACATTTCCGATTTTTTCCGGCCAGTCTGTCCACCACAGGAAGGACTTATCCAAAAGATAAAAAAGGAAAAGGATCACAGCCGCAGCCCGGCTTTTTTGGTAAATCCTGTAGGCGGCCAAAGCAAAAATGGACATGAGGATCAGGTTTCTCTGGATTGGGGAGGACAACCCCTGCTCACTGACCATGACCATGGTCCCCAGCAATATGAGGAAAGCATTGGCCAGGGCGGCCATCCAGGCGTAGGCAATTTTTTTGTTGGCCTGGTGAAGAGTTGGCAGGCAAAAAAGTTTCTGTATCACCCCACCCGAAACGCCCATCAATCCCTTAGTCTGTTCTGACGCGGCTGATGCCCCTGACCCTGCGGGGGGATGGGATTCGGAAATAGTGGAAGAGTCGACTGAGGTGAAAAATTTACTCCCTGATCCACGAGACGCTATGGTGCGATTTCCATTCAAGGCCCGACCTCCACTTTCCAAATTTCAAGAGCCTTCCAGATACGTTTCAGGCTTCTAATAAACCTTCGGGAAAATACACTTTTCCTTAACAGAGTGTGTAGCGAGGGGTTTGGGCCGGACCGGTTGGATTGCTTCCGGTTTGTGCATCACGTTTGGTGTTATTGCAGGTTGGGAAAAAAGATGGAGTGAATCAGACAAACTTTTGAGGAATGGTATTGGGGGTGAGAGCGTGACCACTCACGTCTCGCCAGCATGCCCCACTTTTCAGGCCCAAAAGCCGGAGGTTTTCTTCAAGGCTCTCGGGTCTCCCGCAGGATGGTCAAAAAGGTGGTCCAGCGCGGCCGCAGCAAGCGACCTGCCTGCGCGAAGCCGCTTCGGCGAAGGCTGGGGAGGCGAAGGCGTACTCTGTTCGGTACGTCGAGCCTCCAAGCGCCGCGAGAACAAAGCTGGCGGACTTTTTCAACATCCTGCTAAGGATCCGATTACGCAGCTCTGCTCAATTCGATTCGTGGTCTAGGAAGTTGATTTTCCTCTCAGAGAC
>JACZVJ010000071.1 GCA_022572725.1 Nitrospinota bacterium
ACCCAAAGGATTACGCTTATGCCGGGTGATCGCCTGTACCTCTTCAGTGATGGGCTTTATGAGGTCCATTCACCGAGTGGAGAACTGTGGGATCGGGTGGGCCTGGAGGCGGCCTGTCAGTACGTTCATGGGAAGCCCCTGGAGAAGTCTTTGAAATGGGTCGTTCAGCAAGCCAAGATATGGCAGGGCCAGGAAATCTTTGGGGACGATGTGGCGCTGGTGGGCCTCGATATTTGCTCCTGACGTTCCGACATGCCGGTGCTTCTTCTGAAGTCCTGCACCTATTCATCCAGCCTTTCTTTCTCTGGCCACAAAGGTCTGATCCCATGCTCTGGCTTTTCAGCCGGCAGCGTGGCCACTCTACCCGAACAAGAAATCTCACTCCCTCACGCACCCCCAGCTTGAGAACTTCGGTAATCTATGGGCAGGAATCTCAGCAGGATTGCCTTCCAATATAGGGGTGGCCCCTGGGTTAAGAGTAACAAGCCCAACACCGATAAAACTGAATAATCGGACAAATATCTTTCTCAACTTGGATAATCTTGTTATCGGCGGTTCAAGTAATCCTTCATAAAAGAAAGGAGTGGGGATTGCTCTGAGCAATGCTGACAACCAGGAGTGTACCGTGGATGTGGTGACTCGAGGTGGAAGCCTGGTGCTCAGGCACGAGGGAGATTTGACAATTTTTGAGGCTGCGGAATTTCGAGAGGCTCTCCTGGTTTTGCATGAAAAGGAAGGACCGGTTGAGCTTGATCTGTCACAGGTCCAACGGATGGATTCGTCAGGAGTTCAGCTTGTTGTGGCGGCTTGTCGTAGAGGAAGGTTGGGGATTACCGGAATGACTCCAGCTATACTGAATAAATTTCAAGCCGTCGGGTGTGAGCCGCTGATCCACTTTGCCCGGGGAAAAGCTGACGATGATCCATGACCAGATTGTATTGATAGTGACCGTATTTGCGGTGGGTGTTGGTATTGCGTGGGGTGTCACCCACTGGGTATGGAAGCGAAGGGCGTCCGGTGAGGCAGCCAAATTCCAAGCTCAGATTCACGAGTTGGCAATGCGGGACCAAGCCTGGGAAGAGTTTAGGACCAATGTGGGCCCGGTGTTCCCAGTCATGGTTACACAGCTGGAGATGGTAATTCAGGAAACCGGCCGGGCCGCAGAGGGACTCATCGAGTGTTTTCAGGCTATTTCGCAACGGGCAAAGGAACATGTTTCAGAAGCTGCTGAATTGGCCGGGATGGGGAAGAGCAAGGACAATGAGCAGGGTCCCTCCGTCAACTTTATTTTGCAAGACGTTCACAACACCATGGATCAATTTGTTCGGGAGGTCATTCATACATCAGAGGTCACCATGAGTGCGGTGACGGTGATGGAGAATGCGATGGAATCGGCCTCTTCGATTTCCGACATGGTGGAGGAAGTGGAGTTCATGGCTGACCAAACACGGCTGTTGGCGCTCAATGCCGCCATTGAAGCCGCCAGGGCCGGTGAGCATGGCCGGGGCGTTGCGGTGGTCGCCGATGAGGTGACGAAATTGGCTAACCGATCAGGTCAAGCGGCGACCCGCATCCGGGAGATGACTAATGAGGTTCGCAAGACCAATGAGTTGGCGATGCGAGAACTTGAAGTGTTGGGAGCAGTGGACATGACTTCCACATTGGAAGCTCAGGGACGGGTGAAGGAGTTTACTCAAATCATTATTCGGAAAAATGAGAAGCTGACTTCGAACGTTCATGCGGGGAGTTCCCGAGCCACCGAATTGCCAATGATATCAATCGGATTGTGGTGGCCATGTAGTTTCAGGATATCACCAGGCAAAAGCTCGAGCACGTGAGTGGGCCGTTGCAGAAAATAAAAGCGTGCCTCGATGAATTAGGGGAAATACGCCACGCTGCTCCAGGGTCGACCGACGCCATTCAATCTCTGCAAACCCTCAAAGAACGGTACACCATGGGGTTGGAACAGATGGCGATGAATAAGGATCAACAAGGTCAAAAGAGAATTCACGGCGAGTCAGCCAAGGGACACGCTGTCCAGCCCGCAGGGGAGATTACCTTGTTTTAAACCGGCACGTGATGTCTACGGCGGTGCGGAACAATGGTGAAGCCTCAGAGGAGACCTGGTTGTGGGGGAAAAGGATGAGGAGTTCACAGATTGGAGGCATGTCATCGTAATGGGTTCTACAAGGGGTAGGGATCGAAAAGATGGGGGAATGTTATGGACAAGACAGTTTTAGTGGTTGATGACTCGGTATCCATGAGGCAGATGGTGGCCTTTACGTTGAAAGAGGCTGGGTTTGAGGTGATCGAGGCTGGAGATGGGAAGGAAGCAGTTGCCAAACTCAATGATGGGGCCAAGCCTAATTTGGTCATTGCGGATTTGAATATGCCAAATATGGATGGCATTACCCTCATCAAAGAAATCCGGACCATGAGGGCGCACAAATTCACTCCCATTCTCATGCTGACGACCGAATCGGCTGAAGCCAAAAAAAAGGAAGGTCAAACCGCCGGGGCCACGGGATGGATCGTCAAGCCCTTTAACCCTGACCAGTTGCTGCAGGTAATCAACAAAGTGCTGCCTGGATAAGAGTGAAAAGTAAGGAGTAAGGAGTAAGGAGTGCGGGGAGAGGCGTAGGGAGAATAATTGCAAGATTCTCTTCACTTTTTACGCCTCACGACAGGAAGAGCTAACCATGGCCATTGATTTATCCCGGTTTCAGGAAACATTTTTCGAAGAATCCTCTGAGCACGTCGAGACGATTGAGACCGGTCTCCTGCAGCTCGAACACCGACCCGAAGATCTGGAACTCCTCAACCAGGTCTTTCGCGCCGCCCATTCAATCAAAGGGAATTCGGGTATGTTCGGTTTCACCGCCGTCGGCGAGCTGACCCACAAGATGGAAAATGTCTTGGATGGCCTTCGAAATAATGAGATGGAGGTCACGGAGCAGATCATCGACCTGTTGTTGCAGGCATTGGATGGATTAAAGAGTTTGCTCGAAGTCGCCCGTGGAAGTGGCACCGCTGATGAAGAGGCGATCAAGACGATCGAAACCAAACTCCTGGCCTATCAAAACGGGACGGAAAGAGAGCGGCTGGAAGCCGGGGGTCCAAGGGCAGAGGTACAAGACAAGGGGGCCACACCCGTTGCGGAACGCCCAGCGGTTCCAGCCCGTCGCCTGGTGACGATCATGTGGGTCCCCCTCCCTGAACTTTTTCAACGTGGCCTAGACCCGGGAAGAATTTTCCAGGAATTGGCCTCCCTCGGGCGGATCCACACGCTGACGGTCAATGCAGATCGGTTGCCGGATCTCCCCGCCATGGATGCGGAAGTCTGCTATCTCTCCTGGACGGTGGAACTGGAAACGGAAAAGCCCCTGAAAGAGATCGACGCCGTCTTCGACTTCGTACGTGACGAGAGCGAGTTGACCATCGCTGAACCCAGCGCGCCCCAACCTCCGGCATCTCAAGAGATGGGTGAGGATGAGCATAAACGATTGGGCGAGATCCTGGTGGAGGAAGGGGAGATCACTCAGGCGCAGTTGGAGACGAGTCTCTCCAAACAAAAGCGAATTGGCGAAATTCTGGTCGAGGATCACGAGGTGGGTCCCCGGAAAATCACCAAGGCGCTGGAAAAACAGCATAGGCTGGATACTGTGGCCCGCGCCCAGAGGGGGGAAACTACCTCGATTCGGGTCGGTACGGATAAAATCGACAAGCTGATCAACCTGGTCGGCGAACTGGTCATCACACAGTCCATGATGGCCAACCTGACACAGACTTTCACCATGGACCAGGTTCCACTCCTGCAGGAGCGGGTCCTGGAATTGGAACGCCACAGCCGCGAAATGCAGGAACGGGTGATGTCCATCCGGATGCTCCCGATCAGAACGGCCTTCCGGCGCTTCCCGCGCATGGTTCGGGATTTAGCCATCAAGAATGGCAAACAGATTCAGTTGGTCATGAGCGGAGAGGAGACCCAACTGGACAAGACCGTGATTGAGGCGATCATCGACCCGCTCACCCATTTGATCCGGAATTCGGCCGATCATGGCATTGAGCCGCCCGAGGAACGGGTCGCCCGGGGAAAGCCGGTGCAAGGGACCATCAAACTCGATGCCTTCCATGAAGGCGGGAATATCCGTATTACCGTGGAGGATGACGGGCAAGGCCTCAATTGGGATAAGATTCTGGCCAAAGCCAAGCAGTTGGGAATGGTAGCCGAGGGAGAGCCGCTTGGGAAGAAAGAGGTCTGGCAGTTGATCTTTCGCCCTGGTTTTTCCACGGCGGAAAAGGTGACGGACCTGTCGGGCCGGGGCGTGGGCATGGATGTGGTCAAACGGAATATTGAGAGCCTGGGTGGGACTGTTGGGGTCCAGACACGCGAAGGCCAGGGGACGAAATTTATGATCAAGCTCCCACTCACTTTGGCGATCATTGAGGGGATGACGGTGCGCATCGGACGCGAGGGCTATATCGTTCCCTTGGTGTCGATCATCGAGTCGGTCCGCCCGACTAAAGACATGATGAAAACCATAGTGGGAAAAGGCGAAGTGGTCAGTTTGCGGAACATGTTTGTCCCAGTCATTCGGCTGTACGACCTGTTTGCGATCGAGGCCGAGTTCACCAACCCCGTTCAAGGCGTCCTTGTCCTTGTGGAGGCGGAAGGGACGAAGGTGGCGTTGATGGTGGATGAGCTGGTCGGGCAGCAGCAGGTGGTGATTAAGTCCCTGGAGAAAAATTTTCAGAAGGTGGAGGGGTTAGCTGGGGCGACGATCCTTGGGAACGGCGAGGTGGCATTCATCCTTGATGTGCCAGGGCTTATCTCACTAGCCAAAAACGGAAGCTCAGTTCTCGTGTAGAAAGCACCAATCCGGCTACCGTGGCCGCAGCACGTGCTGCAGAGTACTGGTCATCGAGGATGAGGAGAGGGGGAGGCGTGTATGACGATTGAGACGGCAAACATTGTCGATCAACAGATCAGCCAAAAGGAAGATGAAGATCAATACCTGACGTTTATGCTGGGCGAGGAATTGTACGGGGTGGATATTCTCCGGGTGCAGGAGATCAAGGGCTACTCGAAGTTGACGCGGATCCCGAATACCCCGGCCTTCATCAAAGGCGTGCTGAACCTGCGAGGGGCCATCGTCCCGATCATAGACCTGCGGATTAAGTTTACGATGGAGCAGGTCGAGTACACGATGTTCACGGTCATCGTGGTGGTGGTCGTCCGGGACCGGATCATGGGGATGGTTGTGGATACCGTATCGGATGTCTTGTTTATCTCCGGGAAGGATATTCAGCCACCGCCGGCCCTGGGAAGAAAGGTTGATGTGAGCTTTATTAGCGGGATCGCGAGGAGTGGTGAGAATCTTGTGACCTTGCTGGATATCGATCGGGTGCTGACGGACGAGGAGATGGAACAGGTTGCTACGGCTCAAGAGTGACCGCCACGGTATGAGGAGTAGGATGGCGTGAGGTGGGGGATTTCCCAAACCCAGTGAGGGTATAACGGCAAGGTCCCGGCAACGGGTGCCCTTGAGGGACACATTTAGGCGCTAACTTGGAGAGGACACCATGATTATAGGAAAGCACATGAGACAGATGAAACTCAATACCAAACTCTTGCTGGGATTCACCGTTCCCTTGGTTCTGATCGTCGCCATAGCAGCGGTTGTCTATACCCATGTCGGTTCCCTGATTGAAACCTCAAAACGGGTCACCCACACGCATCAATCGATCGAGTTCGGAACCGCCCTAGCCCTGGATCTCATCAATATGGAAACCGGGTTGCGTGGTTATCTGCTTACCGGGAAGGAAGATTTTCTGGACCCCTACAAGAACGGAAGGAAATCGTTTAAGGAGTCAATCTTTAAGGCGAAGAAGCATGTCAACGACAGTCCTATGCAGGTCAAACGGCTTGAGAAGATCGAAGAGAGGTACGAGGAGTGGATAGAGCAGTGGGTTGCGCCAGGAATCGACCAGAGAAAGAGGGTGAAAAAAGGCGTCGGGGGCATGGGAAGAATCATTTCGCGGGTGCAAACTGCTGGCAGTAAGTCCTACATGGAGGGGATGCGTGCCGCGCTGAACGAGTTCATTGCCGCGGAGCGTGTGTTTATCAAGTCCCGGAACATGCAGATGGAAGCCACTGCTAATCTGACGACCAACGTCACGGTCTTTGGTGCGATGGCCGCGGTCCTATTGGGTGCGATCCTCACATTTTTTATCACCCGGAATATCCTGCGGCAGCTCGGTCGTGACCCGGCCCTCGTCGTCCGCATAGCCGAACGGATCGCCAGCGGCGACTTGACGGAGAAGCTGGAAGTTGATGCAAAAGAAGGGACCAACCTGTACGTGTCATTGAAGGCCATGCAAGATAAGTTGACGGCTGTCATTGGAGAGACACAGTCGGCGGCGATTGTGGTGCAGGAAGGATCGGAGGGGATCTCACGGGGGAATGAAAATATTTCGCAGCGGACGGCCGAACAAGCCTCGTCCCTGGAGGAGACGGCCTCGGCGATGGAAGAGATGACCGCCACGGTGAAACAGAATGCGGACAACGCCAAGCAAGCCAGCCACTTGGCCATCGCTGCGCGGGAGGTAGCCGAGAAGGGTGGGGAAGTGACATCCCAATCAGTGGCGGCAATGGAAGAAATCAATAAGAGCAGTAAGAAAATCGGCGACATCATCACGGTGATCGATGAAATCGCCTTCCAGACCAACTTGCTAGCCCTCAACGCGGCAGTTGAAGCAGCGCGGGCGGGAGAGCATGGACGGGGGTTTGCGGTGGTGGCGGCGGAGGTGCGGAACCTGGCGC
Source organism: Nitrospinota bacterium (assembly GCA_022572725.1). GTDB lineage: Bacteria > Nitrospirota > Nitrospiria > Nitrospirales > UBA8639 > JACZVJ01. The sequence goes on from JACZVJ010000071.1 coordinate 6,824, forward strand.
AGCGCTCCGCAACGGCAGCCAAGGAAATCAAGGGCTTGATCGGCGAATCCATGCAGAAGGTGTCAGAAGGGAGTGCGCTGGTGAATCAGTGCGGCAAAACGTTGGGGGAGATTGTTGGGTCGGTCAAGCATGTGGCGGACATTGTGTCGGAGATCAGTGCGGCTTCGCAGGAGCAGTCGAATGGCATTGATCAGGTCAGCAAGACACTCGTGGCGATGAATAAGTCGACACAGGAGAACGCAGCACTGGTTGAGGAGGCCGCTTCGGCGAGTGAGGCCATGGGTCAGAAGGCAAGGGAGCTGACAATGAAGGTGGCGTTTTTCAGGTTGCCTGATGAGGCTCTTTCGGCCCTGGCTGCGGGAGAGGTGCCACAAGTGAAGGACCACCCTGAGGGTCAGGGATCGGGCCCGCGTCCTGGGAACCGAATGGTGATGCGCGCCAAAGGAGAACCGGTTCAGCCGGCTCCAAAGGCTCACCAATCCAAGCTGGAGAATAGGGCAGCAGGTCCCGATGCTGGGGAGCAGTGGCAAGAGTTCTAAGTGGTTCAACTGCCATCAGCAGGGTGTTGAAAAACCCTTTTGGCACGGGGTCAACACAGCACTCTAGGAGATCCGGGACGGCATCAGAAGCGCCCGCAGGATAGTCAAAAAGGCCGTCCAGTACGGCCGCAGCAAGCGACCTGCCTGTGCCGGCCGCGGAGAGAAGCCGCTTCGGCGAAGGCTGGGGAGGCCAAGGCTACTCTGTTCGGTAATCGAATCTCCAAGCGCCACGAGAACAAAGCTGGCGGACTTTTCCAGCGTTCTGTTAGGGCCATTGCCTGTTGTTCGGCCCACGTCTTGGTTTGCGCTTCGGCATCCTCGGTTTGTGTGTATAGTTCAGGGTACTTGCGACCACGCTTCACCATTCCCCCACCCTATCCTAATCCCTCGCTTTAAAACGGACCATCGTGTGCGGCCTCTCGCCTGAATTGGGGCGTCTCATTCCGCCAAAGAATTTAAGTCTATGTGAACAAACGCCGATAAAAATCAATAAACATCCGACAACCTTACCGAACGGGGCCTAGAGTGTCGGGGGGTAGACTGAGATGGTGTATCCATCCCTGCATGAGAATGGCGGACGAGTTCGCCTGCTCTGGGCGGTGACAGGGAACAAAGGGTTGGCATCCTGGCAGCCCTAAAATGAGGAGTTCCGTGATGAATGTGCCTGGCCCGACAGGTTGGCTTCGGAACAGGTCCAGACTCTTCCCCGCATTAGTCGGTTCGCTGCATGGGCGAACGACCCTGACACTGGTCATCCTGTTCTGGGTGGCCGTGGGAATCATGGTCTGGCATGTGGCGCGTCTTCAGGGAAATCTCATCGAATCCATGGCGTTGGCCAATGCGGACCTGTATTCCCAGGCGCTTACGGAGTTTCGGACCCTGTACACGAGAGAGGTGGTAGAGCGTGTCCGCCATCAAGGGATCGTCGTGACCCATGATTACGAAAGCAGGGAGGGTGCCATCCCTCTGCCCGCCACCTTGAGTATGAAATTAGGTCAACGCATCGGCACCCATCAGGCTGGTGCGGAAACTCGACTGTACAGCGCGTACCCATTTCCCTGGCGGGAAGAGCAGGGCGGCCTGCAGGATAGGTTTGGCCGGGAAGCCTGGGAATTTTTGACACGCAACCCGGATAAACCCTTCTACCGGTTTGAGGAGGTCCAGGGTCGTCCCTCCCTGCGGTATGCGACCGCCGATCTCATGCGCGCCAGTTGTGTCGATTGCCACAACACGCATCCGGCCAGCCCCAAAGTTAATTGGAAAGTGGGGGATGTGCGTGGGGTGCTGGAGATCATCCACCCCATGGATGCCCTTGATGCTGAGACCTGGAGTGGGATTGGGGAAACATTCGGGCTCATGATGTTGCTCGTTTTAGTCTGTTCGGGCGGCTTGGGGCTGGTGGTCATCAAGCTCCGTCGGGTCTCGGCGGAGCTGGAGCAGCGGGTGGAGGAACGGACGGCCAATTTGCAACAGGCCAACCAAGAACTGGAAAGGCAAATTTTCGACCGCCGGAAAGCAGAAACGGCGCTGAGTAAGAGTGAGCGCCAGCACCGGAAGGTGATGGACAGCGTCCCCGCCCTGATCGCAGCTATCGACCGGACCCAGCGGCATCGGCTGACCAACAAGCAATATCGGGAGTGGTTTGGCCTCTCGAGCGACCAGATAACCGGGAGGCACGTCAGGGATCTCCTCGGTGAACCGCTTTACCAACGACTCAGGGGTTCCCTTGAGAGGGCGCTCTCTGGCCATCAGACGTCCTTCGAGGTCGAAATTGGGAGCGAGGAGGGAAGGCCGCGATGGATCGCGGGCACCTATGTCCCAGACGTTGACGACAGTGGAGCGGTCCAGGGTCTCTACGCCCTGATCAGTGATGTCACCGAGCGCAAACAGGCGGAGGAAGCGCTGGCCTCACTCAATCAGCAGCACCAACTGATTCTGAACTCGACTGAGGAAGGGATCTACGGCCTGGATTTGAAGGGCAACACGACTTTTACCAACCTAGCTGCGGCGAAAATGATTGGGTGGGAGGCCTTGGAGCTCATTGGCCAACCGCAGCATGCCATCCTGCATCACTCGAAACCCGATGGCACGCCTTACCCACGGGAAGAATGCCCCATTTACGCAGCGTTCAAGGATGGGGCCGTCCATCATGTGGATACCGAAGTGTTTTGGAGAAAGGATGGTACGAGTTTTCCGGTTGAATACACCAGCACCCCGATTCGAGATGACCGGGGTGATCTCATCGGGGCAGTCGTGACTTACCGTGACATCACCGAGCGCAAGCGAGCCGAGGAAAGGTTGCATCAGAGCGAGATCCGGATGCGCCAGGCGCAGAAGATGGAAGCTATCGGGACCCTAGCAGGCGGCATCGCGCACGACTTCAACAACATCCTGGCGGCTATCCTCGGGTACACCGAGCTGGCCCTCAGCAGAATCCCTCACGAAGACCGAGCGCGGCAGAATTTGAAGGAAGTGCTGACCGCTGGGAGCCGGGCCAAGGAGTTGGTGCAGCACATTCTGACCTTCAGCCGCCAAAAAGAGCAGGAGAAGCGGCCAATGCACCTTCATCTGGTGGTCACGGAAGTCCTTCATCTCCTCCGGGCGACTCTCCCAGTCACCATCGAGATCCGAGATCACCTGGTGGCGCCGTCAGACACCATACTGGCCGATCCCACGCAGATGCACCAAGTACTCATGAACCTCTGCACCAATGCCGAACATGCGATGCGCGAGCGCGGCGGCATCCTCGATGTGTGGCTGGAGGCGGTGGAAGTCACGGATGAGGTGGTCGCCCAGCACCCGGACCTACGGCCGGGGCCGCACGTCCGGCTCACAGTCCGGGATACGGGCCAAGGAATGGCCCCCAAGGTCCAGGAGCGAATCTTTGACCCGTTCTTTACCACCAAGGGCGTGGGAGAAGGGACGGGGATGGGGCTCGCAGTTGTCCATGGGATCGTGGCCGATCACGGTGGCATCATTGTCGTGGACAGCGCCTCGGGCCAGGGGACGACCTTTGCGATCTACATTCCCCGCATTGACCCATTCAGTGAGGACCAGGACCTTCTGGACGATACCCTCATGCAGGGATCCGGTCGTGTGCTGTTCGTTGATGACGAAGGCCCGCTCGTCGTGATTGGGCAGCAAGTGTTAGAGGGGCTCGGCTACGAAGTGGTACCCCACACCAGTGGTGTGGAAGCCCTGGCAGCCTTTCGCGCAGCTCCGCATCGCTTTGACGTGGTGGTCACCGATCAGACCATGCCCCACCTGACCGGCGAAGAGCTGGCCAGGAAGATGCTGCGGATCCGGCCAGACCTCCCGATTATTCTCTGTACCGGCTTCAGCTACACGATGACGGCGGAAAAGGCGAGGGCCCTGGGGATTCGGAAATTTCTCATGAAACCCGTGCTGGCCCGTGATCTCGCCCTGGTGCTCCTGGAGGTTATGGAAAAGGTTCATCACCCGTAGGCCCGACGGATGGAATGGAGTGTGAAACCTATTTGCGAAGGCGTCATGAAAATGAAACAGGGTAGGCAACAACAAGTTTATTATTAGTGTTGCTCATCGCTTGCCGGTAAAATCCTGTCCTCTCGTGAAAAGCCGGTTCCTCATTGGTCTCTCCCTTAGGCCCTTTCCACAACTGTTTCTTGGGCCGCCTCGCCCTCAGAGAGGAGGTCCTGAGGTGAAGCAATGGTCTCGGCGTTCTTTTCTGGCCCCTCACTCCCAGGGGGACGGCTCCATTCAGTTACCTGTGCTTGGAGGCTGTGGATCTTTTGAATGACTTTTTCTAACTTCTGTCGCGAGATATCTTGAAACTGCATGGACATGACAATTTCGGTTACGTTACTGGCATGTCCTTGAAATGTTCGGGTGGCTTGCAGGACGCCCTCCTGGAGTTTCCGGTTTCGTTCCTCAATCACATGGGTAATTTCCTCGATGCGGTCCTTCGTCGCAACAATCTCCATGAGGTCGACGCCGGAAAATCCCTCAAATGCGGATATACCGTTGTTCGTACTGGTTATCACATCCTCTATAACGTTTTTAATGTTGACCGCTGACGCCCGTGATCGATTGGCTAGTTTGGTCACTTCTTCGGCGACCACCGCAAAGCCCCGCCCATGTTCACCGGCCCGAGCCGCTTCAATGGCGGCATTGAGCGCTAAAAGGCGGGTTTGGTCGGCAATGAATTCGATTTCCCCTAAAAGTGGGGGGATGGCCTTGCAGCTCTTTTCCACTGCCTCCACCACGTCAGCCACTTTCAGGACCAATATGGAGGACTGTTGGGCATTGTCCGTGACCTGGTTAATCATCACCGTGCTTTGGCTCAAGAAATCCACCTTGGAATGAGCGACCTTCGGATCATTTTCTTCACCTTGAAATCGCTCTGCCGTCGCTCGTGTTTCTTCAATGGCAGCGTCAGTAATGGATTGGAATCGGGTGATCAGGTCCAACACCGACTCTTCGATGAGGTTCATCACCTCCGTGAGTGGGCTCACTAGCTCCTGGATAAAAGGCGCCACGCTATTGGTACAATGTTCCATTGCCCCCTGTCGCGCGGTGGTTTCGGCGTTGGCCTGGGCGGCACTGAGGTGGCGCGGCTCAAATACTCGGGTCCGGATGAAATACACCAGCAACGCGCCGGCTAAAGCGCCGAGAACAAAGAACCCCACATTCCACAGGTCCATGAGTATTTCCAAAACGATCATCTTCATTGGTTGTTGTCTGCCCAAGTTTGTTACTTATTCGGTAAGGTTTCAGGGGAACTTTATCGAGGTTTTTTTTATTCTTGACAGAAAAAAGATGACTATTCCATTTGGCGTCGAGGTAACTCGTGCGTTTCAGGCGTCGCCTGACATTCAATTCATATATTCACAATCCTGCAGGCAATGGGAGCCTAGCACCCGTGTGGGTCTATGGCATGAAGATGAATGCGCTCTTTTCGAAAACTGAGATCATGAAAATGGGGACAGGCACCGGCGGGGACCGTCCCCCTTCTGTGCCGAAGCCCGTCCCCATTTTCTGGGCACACAGGGATTCCCCCTGCAGGTTTCTTCAGACGGGGACATCCGAGGGGCGAACACCCTCGGCTTGAAGGGCGGGGCGGACCCGATCTACTTCACTCTGCAAGGGGGATAACAGGTTTTCGGCGCCCTCTGTTGTTGCAGCCCGTCCCATTTCTTCCAGTTCCAAGCACAGGGCCGCGAGTCCCGGCGCGCCCATATTTCGGGAGGCTCCCTTAAAAGCATGGGCGGCTTTCATCAGGGCGTCGGCATTGGCCTGTTCCACGGCTTGGCGGATGGCTTCAACGTGGTTGGGGATATCCTGTAAAAATTGGTTGATCAGGGTAGACAAAAATAAAGGATCATCCTCACCACCGAGGGATCGGAGTTCGTCCAGGACAGCCTGGTCAAGGGGAGGGGAATCGTGAGGCGTGAGTGGTGAGGAGTGAGGGGTAGAAATATCGTGAGGCGTGAGGCGTGAGACGTCAGACGAGGGTCCTTCAGCCGCCTCACGGTTCACTCCTAACTCCGCACTGTGTTCTTTCCGCCTCACCCAACGTTCTAACACTTGCGTGAGATCTTCCAACTTCACAGGCTTGGGGACAAAGTCATCCATCCCCGCGGCCAGGCACTTCTCCCGATCCCCTTTCATTGTATTGGCCGTCATGGCGATGATGGGCACGTGCCGCCTTACGCCTAACGCCTCACGTTTTCGAATCTCCCGCGTCGCCTCAAATCCATCCATCTCCGGCATCTGGCAATCCATGAGGACCAGGTCATACGGAATCCGCTCCAGCACCTCTACCGCTTCCAGCCCATTGCCCACCACATCGGCCCGATACCCTAGCTTCTCTACCATCCGCACCGCCACCTTCTGGTTCACCCTATTGTCCTCAGCGACCAAAAGCCTCGCCCCGGGCCGCCTTTGCTCCTCCCGAATGGTATGCTTCGTGATTAAGGGGGATTCGGCTGTCCTCGAGCGATCCAGGACTCGGATCACACATTCCCGAAGTTGACTCTGATGGATCGGTTTGGTGAGGTACCCGGAAATCCCAGCCTGCCGGGCGGCAGCGGCATCCCCTCGTCGGCCCTGAGAGGTGAGCAGGATCATCCGAATACCCGAAAGGGCCGGATCTGCCTTCACTTGCCGCGCCAGCTCAAACCCATCCATCCCCGCCAGTTGCATGTCCGCCAGGATTACATTGCATGGCTTCCCCCGGGATGCCATCTCCCGGAGTAACTCCAGCGCCGCCGGCCCGCTTTCCGTGCTGAAGCAGGACATCCCCCAATCACTCGTGTAATTGTGCAAGAGCAGCCGGTTGGCTGCATTATCAGCCACCACACACACCCGCCGGCCCGCCAGGTCCGCGCTGGGTGCGTTTTCATGGGATGGGGAGGCAGCTTGCTTCTGAAGCCGGACCGTAAACCAAAATCGGGTGCCCCGACCGGGCTCGCTGTCCACCCCGATGGTGCCCCCCATGAGCTCCACAAGCTGCTTGGCAATGGCGAGCCCCAACCCCGTCCCTCCATATCTACGGGTGGTTGAGGCATCGACCTGACTGAAGGATTGGAACAAGCGTGCCCGCTCTTCGGGGGTCATCCCGATCCCCGTGTCAGTCACCTCAATCCGGAGCAGGGCCTCCTCCACCGTCTCCTGTTCCGGCACCACATGGACGACCACCTCCCCGTGTTTGGTAAACTTGATGGCATTGCTGACCAGGTTCAGGAGGATCTGCCGCAGCCGACCGGGATCGCCGTGGACGGCCGTCGGCACCGAGGCATACACCAAGCCCACGAGTTCCAACCCCTTCTCCTCGGCCTTAGGCTCCAAAAGGTCCAGAACGTCCTCCACGGCGGCCCGAAGATCGAAGTCAATGAGTTCCAATTCCAGTTTCCCCGCTTCGATTTTGGAAAAGTCGAGAATATCATTAATGATAGTCAGGAGAGCGTCGGCGGACTGCTTCACCGTTTCCGCACACTCACGCTGATCCTTGGTCAAGTCGGTCTCCAACAAGAGTCCCGTCATCCCCATCACCCCATTCATCGGGGTCCGGATTTCATGGCTCATGGTGGCCAAGAATTGAGTCTTTATTTTCAAAGCCTCCAACGCCTCATCACGAGTTTCGACCAGTTCCTTGGCTTGATTTTCCAACGTATCCTTCGACGCCTCCAATGCAGCGACCTGACGCCGGATGCTTTGGGAAATCAACCAGGCTAAACCCAGGTACACCGCGGCACACCCCCCAGCGAACACAAGTATATTCACCAAAATTCTTGCCAGGCTTTCTTCTCTCTCTTTGGATAAAATCGTCGCATGTTCCTGCGCCAGGTTGACAAATTCGATTGGTAAAGGCCGAATCCGTTTCAAGAGTTCTTCTAACTCACGCTGCAACGCTTTTTGTTCTTGCCGAAGGCCCAAAATTTTCGCTCCCGACTCTTGAGGTCGCTGGTTGGGCTCATGAACCCCTACCTCATACCGCCTCCGCCAGGAGGAAGCGAAATCCCAAATTCCCTCTAAATCCGAGGTATAGGACTGGAGTTGAATGAGGACGAACCATACGGCTTGATCATCCGTAGAATCCAAACGTTCTCGGATTAATTCACGAAGCTTATGGATCGTGCTTGGGTCTTGCGGACCACTTCCCTCCTCTTGTAACAGGCCGGCAATATCTTCCCGAGCCTGATCAACCAGCCTCCTCACTTCCAACGAAGCCTGGACCAATTCCCGTTCCTGTTTCACTGATTCGGCTTGATCGGCGCGCAGCGACGAGATGGACCAACCGCCCATCCCAACCGTGGTGACTCCAGCGCAAAGGCCTAAGGCCACCAGCGTCCAAAGCATCCAGAGGACACGCTGTTCATTCCGCCACCTCTTCATGGGTAGAAACCTTCTCGAACTCTTTTTTTGACAATCCTAAGGCCAGGCTGGGAAAGAATGAGAATTGTCATGCACCACCATTTGGTTTCAGAGAAAGGTCAAAGGGGTGGTCATCACTTCCTTTGGACCTCGGAGTTCCCCTTGGGTTCACTCACTGATGGCTTCCGGTATCCCTTATTCATCGGGGTTCGCATTTTATAAATTGAGTTGTGCCCAGAATGGTTTCTGTCTCTGGACATTTGCCCCTCGCTATCGGGTGTGGTCCTTACATTTGCTATTCCCCATAGCTTGCTACCGGGTGACCATTGAGATCCCCACTTTTGATCCAAGCCATTGAAATGGTGGCCGAAGGTTAATCCATTCTGAATCACCCGGTCATTCAGGATGTTCAGGCTTACCTCAAAAGCCAGGAAGCCCTTACCTGGCAAAAAAGATTGACCTTTCTGGGCAACAAGAACGAGTTCTTTCGCTCGTGGCGAAAGGCAAAACGAATAAGGAAATTGCCGTTGAACTCGGGCTCGGCGACAAGACCATCAGGAATTACCTCACCACCATCTTCCAAAAGCTTCATATCACCCACCGCACAGAAGCCGCTGTGTATTTCACACAAAAGTTCCCGCTGGACCCTGAACGTTAAAA
>JACZVJ010000168.1 GCA_022572725.1 Nitrospinota bacterium
TCCACTACGACGCTCGTTTTTCAAATTCACGTGCTCGGCCATACCGGGTTTCGACCCCAAATCGATTTCTGCGTGTCTTGTGGGAAATCCATTGAACTGCCGGTGGCTGGGTTTTACCCCCTGGCTGGGGGGCTTATTTGCCAGCTCTGTGGACGAGCTGGTGGAGATCAATGGTTACCTATGTCGGCTGGAAGTATCGCCTTTACCCAGCAGGCTAGGCGGATGCAATTCCCTCTCGTGACCAGGCTAAAGGCCGATGGCCAGATAAAGCGAGAGGTTGAAGATGCCATCGAGGCCTATGTCAAGGTGGTGGTAGGACGGCAGCTTCCTGTCCCTGATTTTTTAGTAGCAGATCGCCCATCGCCGCCCTATGGCGCACTGAAGTCCGTCTAACGGTGCCAGGTTATAGTCAGAGTGGTGAGAGGATGAGTACGGAACTTATTGAACCCCGAGATATGAATTGGATCGAGAAGGGTGTGTTTGGGATCGAATGGAGTGATGGACACAAAGGGGTTTATCCGGTCCGGCATCTCCGTTTGCGTTGTCCTTGCGCGGGCTGCACGGATGAATTGACCGGTGAGTTGCGAATCAAGCCTGACTCTATCCCTCTGTTAATCATGCTCAAAGATATTGAACCGGTAGGGCGGTATGCCCTTCGTTTGAAGTGGAGTGATGGGCATGATACGGGCATTTACACATTCTCTACTTTGCGGCGCCTGTGCCAGTGTGACATCTGTGAACCGAACAAGGACAAAAAGGCTGAGAAAAAGGCCTCCTCGCGACGACTTCTCTAACCTGGGACCGGTCCGACTATTGAGCGCGTCCTTGCCTGCCTTCTTTTCTTCCCCTTCTTGTTCACCATAATGTCTGACCTGCTGGGGCTGGTTTTCTAGGGTGGATTGGCCTGGCTTTTGGTGGTCACCTCAGTGGGGCCGTGACCAAATCTAACACGGAGGGACCTGACTACTGAGGGGGGGGGGAAGAAAGGGGACCGTGTCCGATCAGGGATAAGCAGCGCGAGAGGGCAATGAGGATATGATTGTGGAGGTGTCCTTTAGCGAGGAGATCTGGCTGAGCCCCAGATGTGCCTGGTCAACATAGTAGGCATAGTGTGGATCAGAATATTTTAACAGGATGGTTCGAAACATGTTTCGGGCCAACTCAACCTCTCCTATTTTGAGGGCCATCTTGCCCGTTCGCAAAGTACATGAAGCGGCCATCCCTTGGGGATCGATGGCCAAGCGGGAAATAGGTTTGGAAGTAAGCTGGACCAAAATTTTGGGGACGGGAATGGGGGACTGTTCAATCGAAATTGGAGTAGGGGCCTGTTCAAGCCGGAGAACGAACTTTTGCATTCGGCTCGGATCCGTTTCGGTTTGGCACTGATTGTAATCCTCTACCAGACTCATAAATGCTGGATTATCAATCTGTGGGTTCGTCTCCAGCAGAAATTGGAGGCTTTGGCATCCCCCCATTCCGATCAGCAGGACGCTGAGCAGAATGATCAGTCGGCTTGGGCCACCAAAACCTCGTGGTGCTTTGGTTTTCATTTGGTGGTACGGGTTAACCCTTGCTCCTTCATTCATAGCTTTGAGTTAAATGTAAGCAATACAGATGCCATACTATGGATGGCTATCACGGAGCGGGATTTAAAAGAAATTCTCACAGATGTCCACCCTGGCCCCTTGTCTTCTGTTGCAAATAGCCCACCGGACTGTCACGTTTAGACACCATCTCCCAGCAGGGAGTTAAAAACCCCAACACCCTGCTTTCCCAGGCACCTTTGACGGCCCCACAATAAGGGGGGCCTATGGAGGCGCCCACGCAGGCTTTTCTCAACAGCCTGTTCGGGGCTTTACTTCAGTGCCGATACCGCGGCCCAAGGGTTTCTTCCTCGTATTGGGCAAAAAGCCTTTTTGTTTCAGGGTGGAGGGCATAGGGCCGGCCTTTGGGTATGTCCCGAGTTTTAAACAGGGGGGTGAGCTTTCCAGTGGGGTGGAGATATCCCGCCCGGAGCGGCACTGATCGATTCCGGTGGTGGATAAGATGGCAGGGGGTAGGCCGAATTCTGCTGATCCAGGTGGCCAGTTCTTCAGGGTTTCCAATGGAGGCGGAAAGGAGGAGAAGCCTTGCCTGTGAAGGGCAAAAAATTATGGTTTCCTCCCAGACGACCCCGCGCTCCGGGTCAGCCAAATATTGGGATTCGTCCAAAATGACAAGCCCCAGAGTATCCAGCCGTATGTCGATTTCCCCACTCGCTGCATCATACAGCAAGTTTCTTAAAATTTCTGTGGTCATGATCAGGACAGGAGCATAGGGATTGTCCCGCCGGTCTCCAGTCAGAATGCCCACGCGGTCCGACCCAAATATTTGGGAAAATTCTGTGAGTTTTGTGTTGGAAAGAGCCTTGAGGGGAGAGGTATAAATGACCGTCCGATCAGCCTCAATAGCTTGGCGGGTAGCTTCAATTGCGACATAAGTTTTCCCGCTTCCTGTGGGAACGCTCACGATCACGTCCAGAGTGGTCAGGGACGCAATGGCTTCAATTTGCCAATCATCGGGGTTAAATGGCTCGGCTGGCGGAACCCCGATCCCTTCAAAAAGGGCGGCGACTGAGGTGGCCGGTTCGGAAATAGGTTTCACCTCAGGGGCAGGTGTAGGTGATGGGATGGTCCGGTCAGAGTAGGCACCAGCCAATCGGGGCTTCTGTGAGGAACCGGAACCTAGTGAAATACGATGAGCGAGAGAGCCTAGGTTGGCTGCTACAGCGGCACGGTCTTCAACAGGGAGGGAAAGCAGCGCCTTGATCAAACGGTATTTCCCCATTCGAAAATGGTGGGTGATTCGACCCTGTGCCAAATCGTGAAGCCGTCTCACAGGTTGATCGTGGAGTAAGTTTCTCAATTCTTCAGGTGTCATGGATAAGGAATCTCACTTCAAGCATGCATGCTCGAGGGCATACCACGTCCCACTCTAGACTATGGCAACTCCTGTAGCACATCACGCCGCATGATTGTCAGAGCCCGACCGGCCAGCTCCGCCAAACCAGGATGGGTGGTCTTCAGTCCATAAAATTGGGACAGAAATTCCACGGTGCGGGCCAGCAACCGATACACATCGCCTTCGGCCATGGTGGTGGTTCGGATTAAGTCCGTCCATGGCAGCGTAGTGTGACTGACCCAAAGTTCTCCTAGAGCCGCTATATCTGAACGAAGTAAGGGTGGCTCCTCGTAAGGGGCTAAGGAGCCCGCCATTGAGCGCACCTGGCCTAGCACCGACCCGAGTGCCGCGCTACGGCGGGGAAAGGCCCCAGGCCGGTCGTCATCGTGGGCAATGCTGCCTAGGACCCCGGCCAGGAGGGCGGGATCGATTCCTGTAAAGGCCTCCATGCGGATCAGTTCAGTAAGCAGGAGTGAATGGTCAATTCTGATTAATCGGGCCCAATCCCCATCGGCTGTCAGTTGGCATGCCGGGGTGAGGTACCCGAATCGCTGGAGAACCTCCACATGTTCCTGAAAACGGTGCCACAGTTCGGTGTGAAGGGCTTGGATGGTTTGGGTGACACGATGGAGTTCCTGCCGAAGGTGTAAGGCCTGTGAGTGGTCTTTACGGCAGGCCGGACGAGAAGGGCAGGTGGGACAAGGAAATTCGTCGTGTAAGGTTTCGGTGAGGAGAGGATGTTCCCCAGTCTCCTGTTCGATGAGGATCGGCAAGGGACGGAGTCGAGGTGGGAGGTCTTCCAGCTCGCGGAGGATGGTGTCCAGGCAGGTCTGGGTACACCACGGAAAGCTCCGGGTTTCTACGACCCCTATCATGCGGTCGTAGATCTTGGTGACTTGACTCGCAGGGCATTCTGCGATAGATCCCCGCTCTCGAATCATTGTCAACATGGCCTGGTGATGACCTCGGGTTCGGTACTGCCGAAGCACGATTCCCCGCCCTTTCACCAGCCCAACGACTCGGCCCGGGGTCAAAAATGGGAGGCGGGCGGCCAGGTCGGGGGATTCACGATGGTCCTGAACATGAGACCTCCGTTTTTTCGCCAAATCAAAGAGTTGCCATTGGGTAATCCAATCTGCGCACACGCGCGGGCCAAAGGGTTGCATTTGGATTTGCAGGGCCTCACCCTTTTCTTCCAAGGCTTCAGCCCGTTGGTCCAGTTGAAATTGGGCGAAGCTTTTCGCCAGGATTGGTTGGATGTGGTCCACGGAGTGGGCTTTCAGGAGGTTGAGCACCATCGGGTAAGAGAGGACGAACTGGCTATCAATAGGCTCCGGCTGCCCGGTCAGGCCCTTGGCGATCACATTCAAGTCAATGAACGGGGACGG
>JACZVJ010000072.1 GCA_022572725.1 Nitrospinota bacterium
GCCATGGTGTGTTCTCAAACAGGAGACAGCATGCAACCGGATACTACCAAATGGGAGACATCAAGGAATCAATACCTGCCCCTCGTTTTTTGCCCATTTTGGTATCTGTAGCATTGACGCGGACTTTAGGAGATTTGCCTTGTAGAACGTGCGTTTAGGCCGATTGGCTGAGTGAGATGCAATGATACCAAGTTAGCCGGTTTGAGCCCTGCTATACGACCGTTTTACGACCGTCGCGGAACCCCACCCAGCATTGGGCACCCCCCCCTACCGCCCTTGCAGTGTAATGGGTGTCGCTTTCTCCCCGCAAGGCAAAACGAGACTACGTATAAATATGTAATAGCGCCGTGACCACTTGCAGAGGGCAGGGTGAGGCAGCGTGGCGTGTGTCGCAAACCTTGTGGTATCACACGGGGGGGAGTGTCGATCTACAACATCTCCAGCGGGGCACCGCAGACGGGTGCGTCGAAGCGTTCGTGAGGGGCTCCAGGTAAGCGTCAGTGCTCTACTCTACCCTCATCTCAATTCTTATGACCACTGGACTCCAATTCTGTGACCTTGGCGAAGAGTCCTCTGGGGGAGGCCTGTGAGAACACAGCCTGGCCTGGATACGTCCTTGACTGAGAACGTCCGGCCGCTAGCGTGAAATCTTGGTGTGGAGCTGCGCTTTGAGCCGGATCATGGCCTGTGCATGGAGCTGACAGATCCTGGATTCGGTGACCTTCAATAATGCCCCAATCTCTTTCATGGTCAGCTCCGCAAAGTAATACAGGGTTAGCACAAGCCGCTGTCGATCCGGTAACCGATCAATGGCTTCCGCCAGGACCTTCCGGGTATCCTCGGATAACAATGACTCCAGAGGGTCAGGCTGTTCGGTATCCATTAAGGCATCAAATATCGAATGGGCATCGTCCTCGTTAGATCCCAGATCATCAAGACTCAAAATGACCGCCCCTTTGGCCTGAAGCAGCGTTTCATCAACCTCTTGGGTCCCGACACCCAGCGCCGCAGCCAATTCTCCTTCGGAAGGCGTACGGCCTTTTCGTTTTGTGAACTCATTAGCCGCATGCTGAATTCGTCCGATACGTTCCCGCACGGACCGAGGGACCCAATCCATTGCCCGCATTTCATCAAGCATCGCCCCTCGAATCCGAAACTCGGCGTAGGTTCGAAATTTGACCTCCCGCGATCGGTCAAACTTGCTTAAGGCATCCAGAAGCCCAACCGTTCCAGCACTCATGAGGTCTTCCACGTTAAGGCCGGCTGGAACTCGCATGGCCAAACGTAACGCCATGTATTTAATGACCGGCAAGAAGTCGTGGATGAGGGTATCCCGCTCCTTGCCGATGATCCCAACCTTCTTCGACCCTTCGCCCTTGAACCGTGCTTGGAGCTTTTGAGATGCCACCCTTTGGGGAACCGATTGTTTCATACTGAGCTATGTTCCTTCCTTTGCTTGGTTCCAAAGAACAGATGGGCCAAAAAGCAGCAATCCCCCACGGATCGGCTGCTCCTCCCTCCACCGAGCTAGCTGACCACTTAACTCGAACATCGCTCGGCTTGATGGCGCCTTAGGGAAGAGATCCACAACCGCTCGCTGTTGGCAGACCGCCATGGGAAGGTAATCATCCAGCGGGACCCAACCGGCAAAGTCTAACGACACGGTCAGGTACCGATCCGTCACTTTCGTCAATTTTCGAAAGACGTGTTTTGCCTCACGTGCTGTTTTCGCCATATTGACCACAATTCTGAAGTGCTTTTGTTGATAGCGAGTGGACAGGACCTTTACCAGCGCATAGACATCCGTGAGAGACATGGGCTCGGGGGACAGAACCACAAGGATTTCGTGTGCCACCACGCTAAAATACAACACGTTGGAGGAAATTCCGGCCGCACAGTCGATGAGGAGAAGATCCGGCGGGGACTGGATGTCCAGAAATCCATCTTGGAGGCGGAGCTGTTGTTCATGGGTCAGGGCCGTCAAATCCTGCACTCCTGAGGTTGCCGGAAGGATCCGGATACCGGCTGGGCCCTCGATGATGACCTCTTCCAACCTCCGAGTTCCCAAGAGCACATCTCCCAAGTTGTAGACGGGAGCCAGCCCCAACAGAATATCCAGATTCCCCAGCGCGAGATCGGCATCCAAGACCAGCACTTGCCGCCCATGCAACGCCCCAGCCACGGCCAAATTCGCCACGATATTCGTCTTGCCCACACCCCCTTTGCCCGAACTGACCGCCACGACCTGAACCGGGTCGGGCTTTTCTAAACTGGCCATCGACCGTAGGCCGCTTGCTTGATCTCCCTGGGCCACCCTCTCCCCCCCTTCCAGTTCCTTCATGAGTTGTTTGATGCGTGACGGCCTTATCCTGACTAACCCACCTCAACCTCTGCCGGTTTTTTTCTCTTCGACATGCCCTTCCAGTTGTCAAAGACATTCATACGATCAAGAATCGCGTTGCTGGTGGCTTGCTCAAGGTCTTCCGGTACGCGCTGCCCTGCTGATAGGTACGATACCGGCAGCCCCGCATGATGAATTAAGTCAAACAGGGTACCCGTTTGTCGTGCCTCATCGAGCTTGGTGAACAATAACCGGTGAATGGGAATGGCGCTGTACCGGCGCACCACTTCTTGCTGCACCGCCCTTTCCGTCGGTGCCGCCAAGACCAAATGGGTCTCAACCGTGATCTTCTGCTGTGCGATAGCGGCCAGTTCTTGCCGGCCACTCGGATCCTGGGGACTGCGGCCCGCAGTATCGACCAGAATGAGCCTGGCATCCCGGTGCCGCGCCACACAGGTGGCCAGCTCCTCGGGCGTGACCGCCACTTCCACAGGAACCTTCAGGATTCGGGCATAGACCCGAAGTTGCTCAACTGCGGCTACTCGGTAGGTATCCAGGGTGACGACGACTGTTTTCACTTTGGTCGGCCCTTGTGTGAATTGGCTGGCCAACTTCGCCACGGTGGTCGTCTTCCCCACTCCTGTGGGACCCACGAGCATCACCACCTTTTGTAACCCTCCAGGCAGGACCAGCGGGCCGGACACCGGCACCACCTGCTCCATTCGGTCCCGCAACATCTCTGCGACGACCTCTTTATTAGCCAACCCACTGCTGCCAAGCGTTTCCACTACGGAACGAACCAGCCCATAGGCCAAGTCAGGGGTCACCCCTGCGGACACCAATGCCTCATAATACGTGGCCATGTCCCCAGGGAGAGAGGTCGCTCTCCGGGTGGTCCGGTCGGCCAATGCCTCCCCTATACAGGCCCGAATGGTTTCGAGTTCCTGCCGAAGGGACTCAATCAGCACTTCCACCTTGGGCTTCCCCTCTAGCAACCCTTTCATCTCTTCCCGTAATGCGGCGAGCTGTTGGGCCACAGGATCAGGAATGGTGGCAACTCGAAGGTGCTCGCCAAAGGTCGAGGAGGCCCCTTCTCCAGATCCGTTGGGTGGCTCATACCAGGATTGATCATTCCCAGACTCTTTGCTTTCCGGGATGTCTATCCTTGTTCGCTCTTGGGCTGACGCCTCTTTCCCCCTCAGGGGTATGCTCCGATCGACAGCCGCCGTGACCTCGATCATTGACTGGCTCAGCAACCCAAAGAACTTGCTTCCCTTGTTAATCCGCCTGGTCGAGATAATGACGGCATCCGACCCTAGTTCTGCCTTGACGGCGGCCAAGGCTTCTTGCAGGTTCAGTGCTTCGAATCGTTTAAGCTTCATCGGGAATCCTCACAACTTCGATGGCTTGAATTTTGGCTTTCGTATCGATCTCATTGGGAGACAATACCGCGAGCGCCTGCACGCCGGGAGCGAGAAGCCGATAGACCTGGGCACGGACGAGGTGAGAGCACAGGAGCACCGGCGAGTATCCCCGGCTGACCACTCGCTCAATGGCCTGGCGGACCGACCCCAAAAACGCATTCATAAATGTCGGGCTCATCGTCTGGCTGTCCCCCGTGGAGCCGGGCCTCATCGCATCAACCAGCCGCCGGTCCAACGTCGGGTCTAAACTGATCACGGGGATAAGACCCTCCGGCGTCGAATACTGGCTCGTAATGGTCCTCCCTAAACTTTGTCGGACGTATTCGGTCAAGGCATCCGGGTCCTTGGTCTGTGGAGCATAATCGGCGATGCTCTCCAAAATCGTTCGCAGATCCCGAATCGAGACTCGCTCCCTCAGGAGATTCCGCAAAATCCTGACCACAACTCCCAAGGCCAGCAGCCCGGGAATGAGATCATCCACGACCTTGGGGTGAGTCCTGGCGATTTGATCAAGCAAACTCTGTACCTCCTGACGTCCCAAGAGTTCATGCCCATTTGCTCGTAGGACTTCCGTCAAATGGGTGGCAATCACCGACCCGCAATCGACGACCGTGAATCCTTCGACCTGGGCTTTTTCCTTATCCTGAAGCGAAATCCAGAGCGCCGGTAACCCAAAACAGGGATCCTGTGCCGGCTTCCCCTCGACGGTTCCTTTGGCTTGCCCGGGATTAATGGCCAGCAGATGTCGGGGCATCACCTCCCCCTTGGCCACTCGGACGCCTTTGAGCAAGATGGTGTATTCGTTGGGGCGCAATTGCAGGTTGTCCCGAATGTGCACCGGCGGCACGATCAATCCCAGTTCCTGACCGGTTTGGCGGCGGATTCCGCGAATGCGCTCCAACAGTTCACCCCCCTGCGCCACATCGACGAGTGGGACCAATCCATACCCCACCTGGAGTTCCAGGAGATCCGGTGGTGTCACCACGTCCGCGGTATCGGGTTTTGGAGCTCCCGGTCCCTCAGAAGGCGCCGGTTTCTTCAAAGCCTCTTCTTCCTTTATTTTTCTTGCCCGGATAAAATAGGCCACCCCCCCTGCGAGGGTTCCAAGAGACAAGAAGGCAAAATGAGGTAGCCCAGGAACCAGCCCGAGGAGGAAAAGAATGCCGGCGACCACCCCCACCAAATTGGGATTGACCAAAATCTGGTCGGTCATATCCTGCCCCAAGTTGGTAGATGAAGCCACACGGGTAATGATGATGCCGGCGGACGTGGAGATGATCAGGGCTGGGATTTGAGCCACCAAGGCATCCCCCACCGTCAGCAGGGTAAAGGTCCTCGCGGCATCAACCAGGGACATCCCATGCTCCAACACCCCAATCGCCAATCCCCCCACGATATTGATGAAAATGATGATCACCGACGCGATGGCATCGCCCCGCACGAACTTGCTGGCACCATCCATGGACCCATAAAAATCGGCTTCTTGTGCGATCTCTTCGCGGCGACGTCGAGCCGTCGCCTCATCGACCAACCCGGCGTTGAGATCGGCATCGATACTCATCTGTTTCCCGGGCATCGCATCGAGGGTAAACCGGGCCGCCACTTCGGCAATACGCCCCGCTCCCTTGGTAATGACCACAAAGTTGATGATGACCAGAATCGAAAAGACCACGATCCCGACCGCAAAGTTGCCTCCCACCACAAACGAGCCAAACGCCTGAATCACCTCTCCCGCCGCACCAGGCCCTTCATTTCCGTGGAGAAGGATGACGCGGGTCGAGGCAATGTTCAGCGACAGACGAAAGAGGGTCAGGAGAAGCAGGACGGAGGGAAACACGGAAAAATCGACGGGCCGTCGGGCATGCATCGTCACGAGGAGGATCAGAATGGAGATGGTCATGCTGAACGACAGACACAGATCCAGGACCAAGGGAGGCAGGGGTAAGAGCATCAGCATGAGAAGGCCGATTACCCCGACTGGGATGAGAATCTCTCCGAAATGGACCTTTGAAAGATTGAAGGTGGTCGGTTCGACTTTCGGTGCCATCTCTGTTACCCGGTGGTCCCTTCACGCTCCTGTTTCAACCGATAGACATAGGCCAACACCTCCGCCACGGCCTTATATAAATCGGTCGGAATGTGCTTTCCCACTTCCACCAGTTTGAACAATCCACGCGCGAGACTTTTATTCTCGATGATGGGTATCCCAACGTGTCGGGCAATTTCCTTAATGCGTTCCGCCAAGAAACCGGCTCCTTTCGCCACCACGGAGGGCGCATCGGATTTGTCCGGCTCATATTTCAGCGCCACGGCAATATGCGTGGGATTGGTAATCACGACGTCG
This sequence comes from Nitrospinota bacterium, assembly GCA_022572725.1. Taxonomy (GTDB): domain Bacteria; phylum Nitrospirota; class Nitrospiria; order Nitrospirales; family UBA8639; genus JACZVJ01. Next base: position 6,110 of record JACZVJ010000072.1, read on the forward strand.
GCTTTGGGAACGGCCTGCATCATCCGCTGTCTAGCCCGTTCCCGCTGAAGGCTGAGACGTCGGGACCGAATGAGGGGGTTTCCTTCCGTATCCTTTAATTCATCTTTGACTTCCTGCTTGGTCATGCGCTGGTCACGCATGAACTGCCACTTTTGGTATCCGAAGTCCGCCAGGGCCAGCGCAAGCAGGACCAGGCCAATCCACAACACCAGGAAAAACGCGACGTTTCCGGCCACCTCGATGGCCTGGGGAATTTCAAGGGTCGGAAGGCTCACAATCTCTGGAATCCAATCACGGATCACCAAATATGCGATCCCTGCCAGGAGAGCTAGCTTCAACAAAGATTTGACTAACTCCACCACCCCCCGAATGGACACGATTCTTTTCAGACCGTTGAGTGGATTCAGTTTTGAGAGTTTCGGCTGGAGACCGTCCTGAACCCACATAGGACCGGTCTGGACCAAAGTGGCAAGAACGCCAAGGGCGCCCAACAACAATGGAAAAGGAAGAAGGGGAAGGAAACCATCCTGAACCACGTTGAGCATCAGGTTATAGACCGTATTCGGAGTCACAGTGAGGGTTCCGGCCAATTCGAACCAGTGCTGGCTGTGCTGTTGCAGATTTTTCCACGCGGCAGGCGCCCATAATGCGATCAGCCCCATCGCCCCAAAGAGACCCACGACCGGGCTGAATTCTTTGGTGGAGGGAACTTGCCCCTTCTCCCGAGCCTGCTCCAGGCGCTTTGAACTCGGGCGTTCTGATTTTTCCATTCCATCTTTGTTTTCAGCCACGGCCCATCTCCTGTAGGAAGTCCAGTAATACGCCTTCCAAACCAAGAATGCTCTGCTGGAACAAGAGGGCAAACAGGGGTAGCCCAAACCCGAGCACCAACAGGCCGATACTGATGGTCAACGGAAACCCGAGAAACAACACATTCATCTGAGGTATGACTCGCCCCAGGATCCCCAGAACCAAATACACCAGGACCGTCGAGACCATAAGGGGAGTAGCCAACTTGAGCCCTAGGAGGAAGGTGTTTTGCATCAGCTGCGTACCATCAGTGAGAAGGGAGGGATGCAGGTGCCCACTGAACGGAGGAATCAGGACAAAGCTCGACCCTAGGGCCATGAGAATGAGATGATGCCCGTCCACCGCAAAGTACAGTAACGAGGCGAGGACCACGAGAAAGGTGCCGATCACCGGCGTCTCCACCTGGTTGACGGGATCCAACTGCACCGCAACACCAAATCCCACTTGATATCCCATCACGGTGCCGGCAATTTCGACTGCGGCAAATAACAATCGGGTCGCAAACCCCAGGACCACCCCGATCAACAACTCCGTCCCCAACCCTATAGCCAGCTTCAGAGGCACAAGCCAATCCGGCTCAAAGTCCACTGCCACCATCGGCGCAAACACCAAGGCGATCGCAAACGCCAAGGCGGCGCGAACACGCATTGGAACGATCCGGGTGCCAATGAGAGGCAGAGTCATCAGGATTGCCGCCGTTCGTACGAGCACAAACATAAATCCCCAAAATTCAGTGAGCGCGAGCTCAAACCTCACCGTCGTCAGCCTACGTACGCTGGAATATTGACCAGGATGGAGGTGATAAACCCAAGATACACTTTGAGAAACCAGGGGAAACCAACAAGCAGGACCACAAACACCGTGACGATTTTGGGGACAAAGGTGAGCGTCATTTCGTTTATTTGGGTCATGGCTTGAAAGGCACCGATCAAGAGGCCGACGAGCAGACTGAGCCCCAACAAAGGGCCGGCCACCAAGAGCGTGGTCTCAATGGCCATCCGCCCAACGTCCATCACCATTTCAGGAGTCATACCCGTACCAGTCAGGAGTGAAAAGGAAGAAGTGAAGGGTAGCGAAAGGGCAAGACTCAAAAAACTCTGTTGTGACTATTCTTACTCCTCACTCGTTACTCCTCACTTTTCACTCAATTAAAACTCCTCATCAACGATCCCACAACCAGAAACCAGCCATCGGCCAACACAAAGAGGATCAGTTTAAAGGGCAGCGAAATCATAATCGGAGGCAAGAGCATCATTCCCATCGACATGAGAATGCTCGCCACCACCATATCGATGACCAAGAAAGGAATATAAATAAGGAAGCCAATGGTAAAGGCCGCCCGAAGCTCGCTGGTGACGAAGGCGGGAATGAGGACCCGCATCGGGACATTCATCGGACCCTCAGGAATGGCTATCCCAGCCATGCTCACAAAGAGATCTAAATCCTTTTCTCGGACTTGATTCATCATAAAGGCCCGGACCGGTTGGATAGCTTGTTCTAGAGCCTTGTCCTGAGTGATCTCCTCTTTGAGATAGGGTTCAAGAGCCCGAACCTGAATCTGGTCCCAAACAGGCGCCATGATAAACAAGGTCAGAAAGAGCGCGAGGCCGACGACCACTTGGTTGGGTGGGGAATGTATCGTTCCCATCGCCTGCCTCAACAATGCCAAGACAATGACCACCCGCGTAAAGGAGGTCACCATCATGATAAACGCCGGGGCAAGCGTCAGGGCGGTGAGGAGAAAAAGGATGCGGATCCCGATGGTCCAAGACTCCGGACCATTGGGCCCCGTGAGGTCCAGGCTGAGCGTTGGCCCCTGGGCACTCTGAGCCAGAGCCTCCCCAGCCACCCCACAAAAAAGGAACCCCCAGACCAAAATGCTGATAATTGGTTTCCATGTCATTGCCGGCTCACCCTCTTACTTCCGGGCCAATCTCCTTTAGCAGGATGGTCAAAAAGTCCGCCAGCTTTGTTCTCGCGGCGCTTGGAGGCTCGACGTACCGAACAAGAGTACGCCTTCGCCTCCTCGTGTGCTGCGGCCACGCTGGACGGCCTTTTTGACCATCCTGCGGGCTGCTCTGATGCCGTCCCTGATCGCCTAGAGTGCTGTGTTGCCACTGTGCCAAAAAGGTTTTTCAACTTCCTGTTAGACTCCTGTTTGCTCTGACCATTGTATGCAGGTCAGGCTGTCTCACCGGGTTCTCGCAACCCCGTCTTCCGACCTACCGCCCCTCCAGTCAACCAGGTACGTCCCCACAGGCCAAACTTGGGGGGTGACCAACTAGAAGCAGGCCGAAGCCGTTTCACCCGTTCAGGATCCTCCACCCGTGCGAGGAGTGTCAGCTCCCGGGCCGTTGCGCCCAGCACCAACACCTCATCCGCCACTTCGACCAGGATGATCGATTTCCCAGGACCTAGCCGGAGTCCGCCCAGAAGACGCATCCCACCGCCGAAAGCCGTCTGCTCCCCTATCACTTTCTTCAAAACCAACAAGGCCCCTCCCATCAAGATAAGCACCACCACCAGCGCCCCACCCATCTTCAGGGCTTCAGCCGCAAAATCCATTCTTTTCTCTTTCCGCTTTCGGCCTCACGCTCTTTATCGAAGTTTCTGCACCCGTTCCGTGGGACTCACCACATCCGTGAGTCGAACTCCAAACTTGTCGTTCACCATGACGACTTCACCACGCGCCACCAGCTTGTCATTCACGAGTATTTCGAGCGGCTCACCCGCGAGCTTATCCAACTCCACCACCGACCCCGGACCCAATTGAAGCAACTCTTTTACCAGCATCCGAGTAGACCCAAGTTGAGCCGACAGCACCAGAGGGATATCAAGGATCCTCTCCATCTTTTCTGCTTCCGGGTTGGTGTGCCTGATTGAGGACTTCCCATTTTTCGCCGGCTTGGCGCTGGGCTTGGGGACTTTTCCAGACGGTTCCAGTTCCATCCCAGTTCCCTCCTTTTCCTCAGCGCCCCCCACGTTTCCAATCTCAGGGTTTCCCAATTCGTTACTCATACGTTCTCCCTCAATTTTCTCCCGAACTCTCTCCACTGCCTCTGACCAGAGCCCCCTTCGTCAATCGTCACATCGGCCCGGCTGGCCGCATTGTCTGTCACTCCAGGCCTGGACCGCCTCTCTTTAAACAACCTTACCTTACTCTGGAGGCATCAGGATGGTTTCGACCCGGAAATGTTGCATCCCATTCGATTTCACGCCAAACCCCATAAACTTTGGCGTGCCTTCGATGGTCGCCAGTAACGGATGACTGACCCCTTGTTCCAACACCACCACATCACCCACAGAAAAATTCCAAAGATCTTCTATGGAGATCGACGTGGATCCCAGGTGCACGGTCATACTCACGGTGGCCTCCTGCATCCTCGTGCAAAAGCGAGTCACCCACCCTTGATCAATCTCGTACAGTTCACTCTGAAAGCTGGTTTGCAATTTTTCTCGGAGGGGCTCCAACATGGCATAGGGCAGGCACAGATGCACATCCCCGACTGTATCGCCCAATTCGATCCCTACGGTGATCACAATGACAATTTCCGAGGCGATCACAATGGCTGCCAACTGCGGGTTCATTTCGGACCGCACCGCCTTGATTGCCACCTGGTGAACGGGTTCCCATGCCTTTTCCAAATTTTCCAAGGCCATCGTATTCACCCGGGACATAACACGTTGCTCGATGAGGGTGAAGTCCTGCCCTTCCGGTTTCACGTGAGTCTGCCCGGAGCCCCCAAAAAAATGGTCCACCAGTAAATACACGGTTGAGGCATCGGTGGCCATCAGGGCAAATCCTCGAAGGGGTTCCATCGAAATGATCGTCAAAAAGGCTGGAAGGGGAAGTCGTTTAATAAAATCACCGAATTTCATGACGGCTTGGTTCGTCACCGTCACCTCGACCGGCTTTCGCAAGGCATCCCCCAACGACATCCGAAACAACCGGGCAAACTGTTGATGGATAATGTCGAGGGTGGGCATTCGCCCACGGACTATCCACTCCTGATTGCCGAGGTCGTAAGGAACCGGACCATCCACCGGTTCCTCGGAGTCTGGGGCGGTATCGACATCTCCCCCGGTTACCCCGCGGAGAAGCGCATCAACCTCATCCTGGGAAAGAATTTTATCCATGGTGTTCTTGGTCGTAAGGCGTGAAGCGTAAGGCGAGAGGAGAGGAAACCGTGAGGTGCGAAATGGTCGACATGGTTCTTACCTCACTCCTTACTTTTCACTGAATAATAAAATCCGTAAAAAAGATTTGTCTGACCTTCCCTCTCTTCATAATACTGTTGATCCGCCCCCCAATTTCTTCGCGAACGAGCATTTTGCCTTCCACCGTTCGAAGCCCCCGAGCCTCCTTGCTAGTCAACAGCACCAACAGGGCATCCCTGATGGCGGGGAGCTTGTCTTCAAAATCTGTTTCTCCCTCCGGCCTATCCAGTTGGAGCTTGATCGACACCTTGAGATATCGCGATTGGTCACGGTCGGCCAGGTTCAAAATGAAGGGGTCCAGGTCAATCACCGGCCCGATTGTTTCCATGTCCGCCTCCTCCGCGTGCGCTTCGGAGGACTTTCCTTTTGTGGCGCCGGAATCCCCCGCCATCATATAGTAGGCGGTTCCTCCACCCCCGATCACCAAAAGAGCCAACAGCCCCATCATGATCAATTTCTTGTTCATGCCTCCTTGAGCCCCCTCCACCACTTTCTCTGTATCATCCGCCATGATGTTCCCTCACTCTGTCAGACCACCCACTTTCCCCTGCGGGAAAACTCAGCAACCTTCATGCCAGCCATATGAGTCCTTCGTCACGCGTTTCGGACTTTCCGCGGCCCTGATATTTAAAGGAAAAGGACTCATTCCTTCAGAAACTGCACACACTGTTCTTGGAACCTGCACGAAGGAATCTGTCAAAATCCCAACCAGGAAGTTGGACACATTGACGGAGCGGATCTTCTTTTCCGGCCCGAAGCTCTTGCCGCCTTCAGGAACATGAGAAATGAATAGTTCGGTGAGGCCAGTGTGGACAAAGGAACTTTGTGAGGGACTCAAGGAAAAGAGGAAACGTCAGTCCTCCAGACCTCATCAGCGGGCTCAGGGGTATTGAAAGCCAAAAGGGGATAACCCTCCACTTGGAGAGTATCCCCTTCGCTAAAAATCTCCTGGAATTGAAAGTGGCTACCGGGCCAAATTGACGAGCTCGCCTAAGAGATCATTCGTGGTCGTGATGACCCGCGAACTGGCCTGGAATGTTCGTTGCAGGGTGATCATCCTGACCAGCTCATCCCCCAAATCCACATTCGACGACTCCAATGTATTGGCAATCACCTTTCCAAAGGCTCCCGTGCCGGGGGCCCCGTTTATCGGAGCGCCGGAGCCGCTGGTTTCAATCAGAAGGTTAGTCCCAATCGCGTCCAACCCACCGGGGTCGTTGAAGCGTGTGAGGGCCACTTGCCCGATGGCTCTCGTGGTTCCATTCGTGAATCGGGCGGTGATTTTTCCATCGTCGCCTATAGAAGTGCCGACGAGGGTCCCATTCGCTTTGCCATTTTGCGCCAGTGTCAGGAGACTGGAGGCTGACCCGAATTGGGTGGCCCCATCCAACCCTGCGGTCGATCCGCCACCGTCAGTCGTGATGCTGGTGCCCCAGTCAAATTTAATCGTTTGATTCGCCGCCGCGCCTCCGGTGAAATCAATCCCCCCGAACGACCCCGTCGAGGCGTCATAGTAGGTCACCGAGGTTTCGGTATCGAGGGCGCCAGCGGTGGTAAAGGTGAGGGAGCCCGTGAAAAGCCGGGCATTCGTCCCAGACAAGGCCGAAGCATCCACCGTGACGTCGGCAGATATGGCCACGACATCGTATCGCCAGGTGTTCGTCGCGGTCTTGGAAAAGTACACGGTCAAATCATGGGCTGTACCGACCGAGTCGAACGCCGTCACCCCTAAACTAAACGTGGAAGTTCCCGTAGGATTGGAAATGGCAAATGTCTTCGTCGAATCTGTGGCATTCAAATTCACTGCAGTATCCACCTCGGTGGTTGCCGTGGCTGCCTCTTGCGCTGTGGTCAGCACGAGATCACCGACCGTCCCTAAAATCGTCCCGCTGGAATCGGCCTGAAAGCCCTGCAGCTTCAGGCCAGAGGGATTCACAATGTTGCCCGAGCTGTCGATACCAAAATTGCCGGCCCGCGTGTAGAATTTGCTCCCCGATGTATCCTGGACGTGAAAAAACCCACTGCCATCGATGGCCAAGTCCAACGAATTGGAGGTGCTGATCAGTGACCCTTGCGAAAATATTGTATCAATGCCAAGCACGCTGACTCCCCGCCCTTCGGTCACTGCTGTCGAAGCTCCCCCTCCCCCGATGGAGGCTCCAAACAAATCCCCAAAGGAAACCCGTCTGGCTTTATACCCAATTGTGTCCGTATTGGAGATGTTGTTCCCGACTTCCGAGATGCCCCTTCCCGACGCGGCCAACCCACTGATCGCTGTAAAAAAAGCTGATTGGAGTCCCATAGTTCGCCTTGCTCCTTATGCTGAAAGGCCCATAATCTTTGCCCTCTTCTCCCTTACAAAACGGATAGAATTTCAGAAGCCGTCAACGATTGCCCGCTCGTCAAGACGAGCTCGGCCTTCCCGTTTGCCCAGATGGTGCTGGCCACCACATCCCGCAAGAAGGTCACGACTGGGACGCTCGTCCCATCCGGAGTCATGGCCTGGACACTAAACTGATACGTCCCTGGTGAGACCTGGCTCGCATTGTTGTCTAAGCCATCCCACGCCACCACCTGTTGGCCGGCCGCCTGAGGACCCACCGTGATGGTCCGAACCAGATTCCCGGCAGTATCCGACACCACGACCGTCACGGAGTTCGCCTCGCCTGCCAGCTCATACGCCAATGTGGTCCCACCGGTACCGGAGAGCTGAACGGTATTCCCATTGGCTAAAATCTCATGCCCAATCAACTCCACGAGTCCCACTTTGGCTTGCTGTTCTCCTTGATCCAGCAGATCCTGAATCAGGGTCGCGGTCTTGGTGGTCTGCTCCAAGGTCGTGAACTGTGCAAGCTGCGCGATGAACTCTTCATTGGTGGCCGGGTTGAGCGGGTCTTGAGTTTGAAGTTGGACTAAAAAGAGCCGTAAAAAAGCAGCTTGATCGAGTTCGTTCCTCTCAGCCGAATTGCTGAAAGAGGTCGTGGTTCCTAACGTTTCGAGGCCCGTGTTGATTTCCATGGCTCCTCCTCCCTGCCAGCGCTTTGGTGGCACTCCAACACAAAGAACCGGCGTGTCATCCCCATGTTGATTCCCTTTTCCTTACACCACATAATGGATGCCCGATTCTAACTCCGAGTTCCAAACCTCGCTGATTTCCTCCCATTCAGGCTGGCCGGCGGTTTCCCTTGGAATCGCCTGAGGCTCAGGGTCACCCTCATCAGAGCCCCCACCCCTAAAAGCAGATTGATCACTCACCTCTGCCCCGAAATGCTTGAGTTCAAGGTCCACCGAAGAAAGCTGCGCATTCAATTGCGGCTCATTGTGAATGGCGAGGTTCCGCAGCGCGACTTGATCCATTATCAGGTTCGCAGAGACTTGACGCTGCTGCACGGTTACGTCAATTTGAACTCGAGTACGATCTGCAAGTGTGACATCCAGTTGCAGGCGCTGGGGAGGTGTCGGCGTCAGCACTGGGGGCCGCTCGCCCGTCCCATGAGGCCTCATCGTTCCCTGAAGCTCACCCGTGAAGGAATTATTGGGTGAGTCCGGCACTCCTATTGGAATTGCCGGGGAGTGAGAGCCGGTCGAACGGCCGTGCGAGAAGAATTGCTCACCTTCTTGAGACTGACCCTGCTGCCCCATTCTGAATTGGTCTTGCCTGGAGCCATCCGCCCCAAACCCACCAGGTGAGAGGGTGCCAGAACCCTGAAAATCGAAAGGCATCCCGACTTGCGTGGCTCCAAGAAAACCAGGCAATCGGGTCATGATCTGGATATCCCCGGCGAGGGGGTTTAGCGGAAGGTTTCCCACTTCCACCGGACTCTGACCAGCCCTCATTCCAACTATTGCAGGATGAAGCAACCCCAAGGCGGGGATCACCCTGTTAAGAGGACCGGCGGGCTGGAATGGAACCCTTTCGGAAAGAGGCGCCCGAGCCTCACGGCTAACAGGCCTGTCATTGGAATGCTCCTGGTCAACCTCAACAGGCGGAAATCCACCAGTCGTCAAGGGTACACGACCACTTCCTGCTTCCTGGTAGGAGCCGGGCACCCCGCTGCGAACCATAGAACCAAAGGAGCCTGGGTGAAGTGGTTCTGGATTCGGAATAGGTTGGCTGAAGGTTACTCCCGGTTGCCCACCCCCCGTGGAGGACCGTCGTGTTGAAACAGATTGACCTGGCGATTGGATTTCCTCGATGGGAAGCTGATCGACGGGGACTGCCAGCTCCCTGTGGAGGCTTTGATTGGCTATGCTCAGTCCGGGCTTCAATCCTTCAATCGTGCCGGGAACATTGGGGGTTGGGAGGGGCACCGGTTTCCCTGGCGCGGAATCAAGCAGAGGGGCCGCTTGCTCGGGTCCTTTCACCAATCCTTCAATCGTCCCAGGAACATTGGGGCCCGGAAGGGGTACCGGTTTCCCTTGTGCGACATCAAAGGCTGA
>JACZVJ010000073.1 GCA_022572725.1 Nitrospinota bacterium
CGGAAGTTGTTGGACGAGGGGCGGGCGGGGGACAATGCGGGGTTGTTGTTGCGGGGGGTGGACAAGAACGAGATCCAGCGGGGGATGGTGTTGTCGAAGCCGGGGACGGTGCTGCCGCATACGAAGTTTGATGCGGAGGTGTATGTGTTGACGAAGGAGGAGGGGGGGCGGCACACGCCGTTTTTCAATGGGTATCGGCCGCAGTTTTACTTTCGGACGACGGATGTGACGGGGGTGATGCAGTTGGGTGAGGGGGTGGAGATGGTGATGCCGGGGGACAATGTGGCGGTGGGGGGGGAGTTGATGGCGCCGATTGCGATGGAGCAGGGGTTACGGTTTGCGGTGCGGGAGGGGGGACGGACAGTCGGAGCGGGGGTGGTGACGGAGATTGTGGAATAAGGGGGCACGCGGGTGAGTGTGGAACAGCGTATCCGCATCCGAAAAGGTTTTGGCTATAGGAAATTTGAATTGGATAGTTTCAGAATAATGAAGGAAACGAACGGAGGGTGTGATGCGGGTGATCTTTTCTCTGGCCTGTTCGGCATGTAAACGACGTAATTATTCCACCATGAAAAATAAGAAAAATGATCCGGACCGATTGGAATTGAAGAAATACTGCCGGTTCTGTCGCAAACATGTTCCCCATAAGGAGGTGAAGTAGTTTTGAGGCTGACAGTGGTGCCGGCTTTCAGGGGGAGGATCTATTCGGGGTTGGCTTGAGGCTGGATCATAAGGGAGGCTTTTTGTCAGTAGAAAAAGAGGGGCATAGTGTCAACGGCTAGCATGTCGGTCTCCAAAACCGAAGGTCCGGGTTCGAATCCTGGTGCCCCTGCCAGGGATGAACCCTTGCGCGTGGGTGCGACAGGGGTGTGGGTAAAATTTTGAGATGGAGCAGGGAGGGTTCTGATGCTCAAGAAGCTTTGGGGGAGGCCCGTTGAATTTTTAACTGAAGTAAAGGGGGAACTAAAAAAGGTTTCCTATCCCACAAGATCGGAAACCATCGGATCCACCTCGGTCGTATTGGTGTTTTGTGTGATTATGTCACTGTATCTGTCGGTGGTTGACTCAATTTTGGTTTGGGCTGTGGCTCAAGCTATCTACTAAATTGGTACTGCGGGCTCAATGATGGCTAAGAGTTGGTATGTGCTTCACACCTATGCCGGTTATGAAGGTCGTGTAAAAGCCTCATTGGTTGAGCGGGCTAACCAGATGGGGTTCCAGGATCAGATTGGCCAGGTGTTGGTTCCCACTGAAGAGGTGATTGAAATCAGGGAGGGGAAACGGCGGTCCTCAAAGCGGAAGTTTTTCCCTGGGTACGTGTTGGTAGAGCTTGAAGCTCCGGTGAATGATGAGACCGTGTTGATGATTAAGGAAACCCCTAAAGTGACGGGGTTTGTGGGCGGTGGAGCGCGGCCCATTCCCATTACGGAAGATGAAGCGGAATCGATTTTGAAGCAAATAGAGTCGGGGGCAACGGCCCCTCGGGAACGGCTGATTTTTTCTAAAGGGGACAATCTACGGATTATTGATGGGCCGTTCATGGGATTCAACGGCTTGGTTGATGAGGTGGATATGGATCATAGTCGGGTCAAAGCGATGGTCAGTATTTTCGGCCGTTCCACTCCCGTTGAACTGGCTTTTTCGCAAATTGAACAAGGTTAACGGTTTCCGCTGAAAATTGGGTAAAGTGGAGATTTTTGTTCGGAGGTGAATAAAGAGAGATAGATTATATGGCCAAAGAGATCGTCGCGCAGATTAAGTTGCAGATTCCGGCTGGAAAAGCCAATCCGGCTCCGCCTGTTGGGCCGTCACTTGGCCAGCATGGGGTCAACATTATGGAGTTTTGTAAGCAGTTCAATGGTCGGACCCAAAAGGAGGAAGGGAGTATTATTCCGGTGGTCATCTCCATATATAAAGACCGAAGTTTTTCTTTTGTGACAAAGACCCCCCCAGCTTCGGATCTTTTAAAAAAGGCTGCCGGCATCATTAAGGGGTCTGGAGTCCCTCCTAAGGAGAAGGTGGGCCAGATATCTCGTACCCAATTGCACCACATCTCAAAGCAGAAGATGTCAGACCTCAATGCAGTCAATTTAGAAGGAGCTGTAAAAATAATCGAGGGGACCGCTCGGAGCATGGGAATCACCATTTCGGATTAACTCGACCAATCCATAAAGAAAGGGTGAAGGTCTTGGGGAAGAAATTAGAGGCTGCTGCCGCCAAAGTTGAATCAAGACTCTATGGGTTAAAGGAAGCTGGGGATCTGGTCAAGCAAACGGCCTATGCCCGGTTTGATGAAACCGTTGAACTCGCTATTCGTTTAGGAGTGAATCCTAAGCGAGCCGATCAGATGGTCCGGGGGACCACCGTTCTTCCTCATGGGACCGGAAGAAAAATCCGTATTTTGGTCTTTGCTAAGGGGGAAAAGGAGCAAGAGGCTCAGCAAGCGGGGGCGGATTTTGTTGGATCTGATGATCTCCTTGAGAAAATAAAAGAAGGATGGCTGGATTTTGATCAGGCAATCGCGACCCCTGATTTGATGGCCTCAGTGGGCAAGGTTGGAAAAATCCTTGGCCCCCGGGGCCTGATGCCAAACCCGAAGACCGGCACGGTGACGTTTGAAGTGGCTAAGGCTGTCCAAGAGATTCGAAAAGGTCGGGTTGAATATAGGGTCGATAAGGCTGGGGTTGTTCATGTGCCGATTGGGAAAGTTTCCTTTACCGGCGCCCAAATTTGTGAGAATGCTCAAGCGGTGTTCAGTTCGGTCGTGAGAGCTAAGCCGTCTACAAGCAAGGGCAAATACGTTAAAGGGGCAACCCTTTCCAGTACGATGGGTCCGGGAATTCCCTTGGATGGCAGCAATATTGCCCGACAGCTTGATTGAGGTGGGCTAAGAAAAGGGTGACGGATGAAGAAAGAAGAAAAGCCCGTTGCAGTGGCTGATTTACATGAACGGTTTTCCCGAGCAAGGCTGGCGATTCTGACTCAATGCTCTGGAATGCCCGTGAATCAGGTCACGCAATTGCGCCATAAGCTGCGGGGAGTTCAGGCCGAGTTGAAGGTTGTCAAAAATACGATGGCCATTCGGGCTGCCGAAGGGACCCCGCTTGTCCTGGTCAAGGCTCTTTTTACAGGCCAGGTGGCTGTGGTCATTGGATATGATGACCCCATTCTCCCAGCAAAAATTCTCCGGGAATTCGTCCGAAATGAGAAATGCCAAGAAAAAATTCAGTATCAAGGTGGAATCCTAGAAGGAAATGCCCTCGAGCCGGCCCAGCTTGTTGCGCTGGCTGACTTGCCTTCCAAGGCCGACTTGCTATCGATGCTGCTGTCGGCTCTGCAAGGCCCCATTCGAGGTCTGGTGGGGGCGCTGCATGGGATATGTCGAGGGTTGGTCGCAGTTTTGGCCGCGATTCAGGACAAAAAGAAAGGAGATGGCTCAATGCCGGGAACAGAAACCAAGGTTTCAAAAGAGGATTTTATCAGTGCCGTGGAAAGTATGACGGTGCTTGAATTGTCGGAGCTGGTGAAGGGATTGGAGGATCGCTTTGGGGTAACTGCCGTAGCGCCGGTTGCCGTGGCAGCGGGCCCAGGAGTGGCGGCTGCAGCGCCGGCTGTGGAGGAGAAGGACTCCTTTGATGTCATCTTGGCCAGTTTCCCTGCTGAGAAGAAAATTCAGGTGATCAAAGTTGTTCGGGAGATCACCAGTCTTGGGTTGAAGGAAGCAAAGGATTTGGTTGAAGGTGCCCCCAAGCTGGTGAAAGAAGCAGTGACCAAGGAGGAATCCGAGACAATGAAGAAGAAACTTCAGGATGTCGGTGCGACGGTGGAAATCAAGTGATGATGGGAAAAATGGCGTGAGGGTGGGAAGGATCCTGGGCTCTTGAATGGGCCATATGATGAAGTGAATGTTTTAGTAAGGAGCGCTGCATGTCGCAACCAACTCTTCCAGGGATTATCCAACGCAAAGATTTCTCCAAGATTAAATCTACGATTGATATTCCGGACCTTGTCGAAGTGCAAAAGCGATCTTATGCGGAATTCCTCCAACAAGAGGTTGATCCTGAACGCCGTGAAGAAAAAGGTTTGCAAGCGGCGTTGGTGAGTGTCTTTCCAATTTCCGATTACCACAATTCGGCCATCCTAGAATTTTCCTATTACTCTCTAGGGTCTCCCAAATACGACGTGAGGGAATGTCTTGAGCAGGGGATGACATTTGCTGCTCCGCTGAAACTTCGGGTTCGGCTGGTGGTGTTCGACAATCAGGAAAAAGGTGCCAAAAATAAGAAGGTGTTGGATGTCCGGGAGCAGGAGGTTTACGTCGGTGAGCTTCCTCTCATGACCGATCGGGGCACATTTATGATTAATGGGACGGAACGGGTGGTGGTCAGCCAACTGCATCGCTCTCCAGGCTCCTCCTTCAGCCATGATAAGGGACGAACGCATTCCAGTGGGAAGATTCTGTTTTCCGCACGCATTATTCCCTATAGAGGTTCCTGGTTGGATTTTGAGTTTGATGCTCGGGATATACTCTACGTCCGAATTGATCGGCGGCGAAAAATGCCGGCAACGATCCTACTCAAAGCCTTCGGTCATTCCACGGATGACCTTTTGAAAATGTATTACCCTGTCGAGGAAATTCGGGTGTCCGGTGGGAAATTAATGCGGAAGCTTGACCCGGAACTTCATACGGGACTCCGGACCTCGGCAGAGGTGTTCGAAAAGGGAGCCAAAGAGCCCTTAGTTCGCGAGGGGGTGAAAATTACCAAGGCGCTGATGTCCAAGCTTCGGTCAACCGGAATAAAGGAAATGCCGGTGAAGGCTGAGGAATTGGTCGGGCGAGCGGTTTTAACTGAATTAGTGGATCCGAATAGCGGAGAAGTGTTGGTTGGGAAGAACCAGAGCCTGACCTTGCCCGCACTTGAGAAAATTCTTGAGAGTCATGTCGAGAGCTTTAAGGTAATTTATTTGGAGAGTACGGCAACGCCCCCGGTTATTCTCGTAACGCTCCAGGCCGAACGGACAAACTCTAAGGAGGAGGCTTGGGTAGAAATTTACAAACGGCTCAGGCCCGGGGAAATGCCTTCCGTTGAATCGGCAAAGTTGCTCTTTGAAAACCTCTTTATGAATCCCAAACGATATGACCTCTCGCCGGTTGGTCGGCTGAAAATGAACAATCGGTTTGGGCTTGACCTGTCCCTGGATCAAAGGGTTCTGACCGCGCAGGATGTCGTTGAAGTGATTCGGTGTTTGGTTGATTTAAGGGCGGGCAAAGGCGAAGTGGATGACATTGACCACCTGGGGAATCGGCGTGTTCGTTCTGTGGGAGAATTGCTGGAGAACCAAATCCGGGTGGGTCTCGCCCGAATGGAGCGGAGTATTAAAGAGCGGATGAACTTACTGGATATGGAAACGGTGTTGCCCCATGACCTGATCAACGCAAAACCCATTGTTGCAGCGATTAAAGAATTTTTTGCCGGAAGCCAGCTCTCGCAATTTATGGATCAAACCAATCCTCTTGCGGAAATTACCCATAAACGTCGCTTGTCGGCCCTCGGTCCTGGAGGTCTCACCCGTGAACGGGCCGGCTTTGAAGTCCGAGATGTCCACCCGTCTCATTATAGCCGAATCTGTCCAATTGAAACCCCAGAGGGCCCCAATATCGGGCTGATCACCTCCTTGGCTACCTACTCACGGATCAATGAATTTGGGTTTATTGAAGCTCCTTTTCGAAAAGTGCGAAAAGGTCGAGTAACGGACGAAGTGGAGTTTCTGTCTCCCCTCGAAGGGGCCCGCTTCGTGATTGCTCAGGCCAATTCCAAAGTGGATAGTTCGGGGCGCCTCATCTCCGAGACGGTCACGGCTCGGGCAGGGGGAGAATTTATCGCCACAACTCCAGACAAGGTGGATTATGTTGACGTGTCGCCGAAGCAAGTGGTGAGTATCGCCACGGCTCTCATTCCCTTCCTCGAACATGATGACGCTAATCGTGCTTTGATGGGATCCAATATGCAGAGGCAGGCAGTGCCGTTGATTCAAAGTGAGGCTCCCATCGTCGGAACGGGCATTGAAGCCGTTGTGGCTCGGGATTCTGGCTATGTGGAGCAGGCCAGGCGGGCGGGGGTGGTGGAAAGTGTGGATGCCCGGCGCATTGTGGTGAGGACTGAGCTTGGTAAAAAAGATGAAGGAAAGCGGAGGAGTAGCCGATTTTTAGATACCTATGACTTGGTGAAGTTTCAGCGGACCAACCAAAATACCTGTGTCACTCAAACCCCGATTGTTCAGGTTGGCCAGCCAGTGAAAAAAGGCCAGGTCCTTGCAGATGGCCCAGCCATTGATCGGGGAGAGCTGGCCCTTGGAAGGAATATCTTGGTCGGGTTCATGCCCTGGGGGGGGTATAACTTTGAAGATGCTATTCTGCTGAGCGAAAAGTTGGTGCGGGAGGATACGTTTACATCGATTCACATTGAGGAATTTGAGGTTGAGGCGCGTGATACCAAACTGGGGAAGGAAGAGATTACCCGAGATATCCCAAATTTAGGGGAAGAGGCCCTCCGAAACCTTGACGAAAGCGGGATTGTGCGGATCGGGGCTGAGGTGAAAGCCGGGGATATTCTGGCTGGCAAGGTTACCCCGAAAGGGGAGACACAATTGACTCCTGAAGAAAAACTGCTTCGTGCCATTTTTGGCGAGAAAGCTGGTGATGTCAAGGATACCTCCCTTCAGGTCCCTCCTGGAATTGAGGGAATTGTGGTGGATGTCAAAATTTTTTCACGGAAGGGTGTGGATTTAGATGAGAGGTCGAAATACATTGAGTCAGAAGACCGGGTGAAAATTGAGCGAAATTATCAGGATGAGCTTCGGATTATTGAAGAGGAGCGAAATAAGAAAATTCGAATGCATCTCTTAGGACAAGTGGTGGGACGGGATCTGATGGATCCTGAGAGTGGCGAAGTGATTTTGAAGAAAAAGGGGAAAATCACCGCCGAGGTATTGAGGAAGCTGTCGGAAAATGATGTTCGGCGGGTTATTCTTGGCGATGCGGAGGAACAGAAAAAGCTGGAAGAGGTGGAGCGGGCGGCCAAAGATCAGGTCGAAATTCTTCAAACGTATTACGATGAGAAGGTTGGACGGCTGAGGCGGGGTGACGAATTACCGCCTGGTGTCATTAAACTGGTGAAAGTGTACATCGCGATTAAGCGCAAAGTGTCCGTAGGGGACAAAATGGCAGGGCGACATGGGAATAAGGGAGTGGTGTCTCGGATTCTCCCAGAGGAGGACATGCCCTATCTTCCCGATGGTACCCCCATCGAAATTGTCCTGAATCCCCTAGGGGTCCCTTCCCGGATGAATGTTGGGCAAATTCTCGAGACCCATCTTGGGTGGGCCGTAAAAGCTTTAGGCCTCCACGTTTCCAGTCCGGTTTTTGATGGAGCCACGGAACAGGAAATCAAAGATTTGCTGAAAACAGCTGGGTTGCCGGAGAGTGGCCAATCGTTGGTCTATGATGGGCGGACTGGGGAGTCGTTTAAAAGTCCGGTGACCGTTGGCTATGTCTATATGATGAAGTTGCACCACCTCGTCGATGATAAAATTCATGCCCGGTCCATTGGTCCATACTCCTTGGTGACTCAGCAGCCTTTGGGAGGGAAGGCGCAATTCGGGGGGCAACGCTTAGGAGAAATGGAGGTGTGGGCGCTCCAGGCTTATGGGGCCGCCTCGACGCTTCAGGAATTTTTGACTGTGAAGTCAGATGATGTTCCGGGCCGCTCTCGAATGTATGAAGCCATTGTCAAGGGAGAAAATTTCCTGGAACCGGGATTGCCGGAGTCGTTCAATGTCCTGGTCAAGGAACTTCAAAGTCTGGGGCTGGATATCGAATTAATGAAATCAGCAGAGTGATTGCCCCGGGGGAGTAGGCCCATTACGGGTTTCTAATTAGGAGGATCGAACCTTGGAAAGCGTCTATGCTCTATTCGAAAAACCACGCGATGCGGTGTCCTTCGATGCGATGCGTATTCGGATCGCCTCACCGGAAAAAATTCGGTCGTGGTCTTATGGTGAGGTGAAAAAACCGGAGACAATTAATTATCGGTCATTTAAGCCCGAAAAGGATGGTCTCTTTTGTGCCAAGATTTTTGGTCCCACCAAGGACTGGGAATGTAATTGTGGCAAATACAAGCGGATGAAGCATCGGGGGATTGTCTGCGATAAATGTGGGGTTGAAGTTATTCAATCTAAGGTACGGCGCGAGCGAATGGGGCATATCGAGCTGGCGGCCTCGGTGGCGCATATCTGGTTTTTAAAAGGCGTCCCCAGTCGAATTGGGATCCTGCTCGATATGACCCTGAAGCAGTTGGAGAAGATTTTGTACTTCGAGGCTTACGTCGTTCTTGAACCAGGTTCCACCCCCCTCAAGGAAAAGGAGCTCCTGCCTGAAGAGCAATATCGGGAAATGGTTGAACAGTACGGGGCTCAGTCCTTCAAAGTAGGTATTGGGGCGGAGGCTATTCGGGAATTACTCCAAAAGGTGGACATTGAGGCGTTGTGGGGCGAGCGGCATGACAAGGTGAAGAGCACGACCTCCATCACCCTGACCAAAAAGCTCACGAAACGCCTGAAGGTCATTGAGGCCTTTCATAAATCCGGGAATAAGCCGGAATGGATGGTTATGGATGTGATCCCGGTTCTTCCTCCAGAGCTTCGCCCACTCGTTCCCCTGGACGGCGGTCGGTTTGCCACGTCTGATTTAAACGATCTGTATCGGCGCGTCATCAATCGAAACAACCGGCTGAAGCGCCTGGTCGAGTTGAAAGCGCCGGGGGTCATCATCCGCAACGAGATGCGGATGCTTCAAGAGGCGGTGGATGCTCTCTTCGATAATGGTCGGAGGGGTCGGACGATTCGTGGGGCGAATAAGCGGCCGCTGAAATCCCTGAGCGACATGTTAAAAGGAAAACAGGGGCGGTTCCGTCAAAATCTTTTGGGAAAGCGTGTCGATTATTCAGGCCGTTCTGTTATTGTGGTCGGACCAGAATTGAGTCTCAATCAGTGCGGGTTACCGAAAAAGATGGCCTTGGAGCTCTTTAAGCCGTTTATCTTTCACAAGCTTGAGGAGCGTGGGGCCGCGACGACCATTAAGAGCGCCAAACGCTTGGTTGAAAAAGAACGTCCGGAAGTGTGGGACGTGTTGGATGAGGTCATTCGAGAGCATCCAGTCATTTTGAACCGGGCTCCGACCCTCCATCGGTTAGGAATGCAGGCGTTTGATCCTGTTCTGGTGGAAGGCAAAGCCATTCGGCTTCACCCATTAGTGTGTGCGGCCTTCAACGCCGATTTTGATGGAGATCAAATGGCGGTTCATGTGCCGCTTTCCATTGAAGCTCAAATTGAAACCCGTGTGCTCATGATGTCCACGAACAATATTTTATCCCCGGCCAATGGCCGACCTTTGACCGTTCCATCTCAAGACATGGTGTTAGGGTGTTATTGGCTGACCCAGGAGCGACCCGGGGCGAAAGGTGAAGGGAAGGTGTTATATTCTCCTGAGGAGGTGAGGATTGCGTATGACGCTGGAGAACTCGAGGAGCAAGCTAAGATTAAGGTGCGAATTCAGGGGGTTTTAGTGGACACCACCGTGGGGCGGGTTCTCTTTGGGGAGGTTCTTCCATCTGGGATCGATTTCTCTTGTGTGAATCAGGTCTCGACCAAAAAGGAAATGGCCAAGCTTGTTGATTTGGTCTACCGTCAAGCGGGTCCTCATGAGACCGTCATCATGCTTGATAAGCTCAAGAACCTCGGGTTTTTTTATGCGACCAAGGCAGGGGTATCGATCTGCATCGATAATATGCATATTCCCACGAAAAAAGAGGAACTGATTAAATCTGCCCAGCGGGAAGTCGTAGGAGTTGAGAGTCAATATGCTGAAGGGCTCATCACCAATGGTGAGCGCTACAACAAGGCGATTGACATTTGGGCGCATGTGAGTGAGCAAGTGGCCAATGAGATGATGAAAGAAATCAAGGCTGGAGGGGGTCAAAGCCATCCGGATTCGTTGAATCCGATTTTTATGATGGCGGACTCCGGGGCGCGAGGCAGCTCCCAGCAGATTAGACAGTTGGGGGGCATGCGGGGATTAATGGCCAAGCCCTCTGGTGAAATTATTGAAACCCCGATTACAGCGAATTTCCGAGAAGGGCTGACCGTGTTGCAGTATTTTATCTCCACGCACGGTGCCAGAAAAGGATTGGCAGACACGGCACTCAAGACAGCCAATTCCGGGTATCTGACCCGGCGTCTCGTGGATATTTCACAGGATGTGATCGTGAGGGAGGATGATTGTCAGACAACCGACGGTATTGAGGTTTCGACCCTGGTTGAGGGTGGTGAGGTGATCCAGCCTCTGGAAGAACGAATTCTTGGGAGGCTGGCGGCTGAGGATACCTATGACCCCCTCACGGGGGAAATCATTGTCAAAGCTAATGAAGAACTCGACGAAACCACAGTCAAAGTCATCGTTGAGGCCGGGCTGGATCGTTTGAAAATCCGTTCGGTTCTTACCTGCCAAGCCCGGTGGGGGATATGTGTGAAATGTTACGGCCGGGATTTGGCTAGAGGAAAACTCGTCGAGAAAGGCGAGCCCGTTGGAGTCATTGCGGCTCAGTCAATTGGCGAACCGGGAACTCAGTTAACCATGCGGACTTTCCATATTGGAGGGACCGCTAGCAAGGTGGTTGAGCAAAGCGTTCTTGAATCCAAACATGACGGCGTCTTGAAGTTTCTTAGTTTTGATGCCAAGAAAAATGTGGATTTCCACAACAGTGCAATGGCCGTGAAGAATAAGCATGGTGAGTGGGTGGTTACGCATCGCATCGCCAAAATTGCGGTGTATGACGACTCCGGGCGCGAGCGAGAAAAGTATCCGGTCGTGTATGGGGCCAAGATTAAAGTGAAGGATGGGGAACGGGTTTCGGCTGGGCAGAAACTTGTGGAATGGGACCCCTATTCCTTGACGATATTAACCGAGGTGGGAGGAAAAGTCGCGTATGGGGACATTACCGAAGGTGTGACGATGAAGGAAGAGGTCGATGAAGTCACCGGGTTTTCGCGAAAGGTGGTCATCGAGCAAGCTGGCACGAATCTCAGGCCCCGGCTTTCCATGAAGGATGAAACCGGCAAAACCGCAAAAATGCCTGGCACGGGGTCTCCGGCCCGTTACTTGCTGCCGGTGGGGGCGCATATCTTTGTCGAGAAAGGAAGTGTGGTCCATCCCGGGGATGTCTTAGCCAAAATCCCGCGAGAAACAACCAAAACGAAAGACATCACGGGCGGGTTGCCTAGAGTGGCCGAACTGTTCGAGGCTCGGAAACCCAAGGAACAGGCTGTGATTAGCGAGATTGATGGCGAGGTGTCTTACGGGGGATTTGTCAAAGGTATGCGGAAAATTAATATTGATAATAAGGTCGGTGATGTCAAGGAGTATTTCATTCCACGCGGAAAACACGTCAACGTTCGCGAAGGAGATTGGGTTCGAGCCGGTGAACCTTTGATGGATGGGTCCGCCAATCCTCATGACATCTTAAGCGTCCTCGGGCCGAGAGAGCTTCAGCGGTACCTTGTGAATCAAGTTCAAGAGGTCTATCGGCTTCAGGGGGTGACGATTAATGACAAGCACATTGAAATCGTCGCCCGTCAGATGTTGCGGAAGGTCCGTGTCGAAGATCCGGGGGATACCATTTTCCTCCCCGGTGCCCAGGTTGGGAAATTTGCGTTTGCCGATGAGAATGAAAAAGTCCTGGCTCAGGGCGGACGGCCGGCAATTGGAAAGCCCGTCCTGCTTGGCATTACAAAAGCCTCCTTGAGTACTGATAGTTTTATTTCCGGAGCTTCCTTCCAAGAAACCACAAGGGTCCTTACCGAGGCAGCGATTAATGGTCGGGTGGATGAGCTTCGGGGGTTAAAAGAAAATGTCATTGTGGGGAGGTTGATTCCTGCAGGTACCGGGTTTTCCGTGTACCGCGACACATTTGTGCCCAAACCGGTGGAAGATCTTTTGGATTCCTCCAAGGGTGGTGCGCCTGACTCGCTCCCGGTGGAGTCAGGTCAGGAACTCCAGGCTCAACCTTCGTAGTTCCAATGAGAATCCTTGCTCTACCTTGACAGAAAATAAGGTGGTCATTTAGAATCCGTCGGTTTCCCGTTAGAGTTATCCAGGAACGTTCGGAGCGGCATGCCAACAGTCAATCAATTGGTCAGGAAAGGCCGGAGGGCGGCCAAGGTAAAAAGTAAAAGTCCTGCTCTCAATCGATGCCCGCAAAGGCGTGGGGTTTGCCTCAGGGTTTATACGACCACGCCGAAAAAACCAAACTCCGCGTTGCGAAAAGTTGCTCGAGTCCGGTTGACGACTGGGGTGGAGGTTACCACCTACATTCCCGGTATGGGGCACAATCTTCAGGAACACTCGATTGTGTTGGTCAGGGGCGGCCGTGTAAAGGATCTCCCGGGGGTGCGTTACCATTTGGTCCGTGGGGCCTTGGACGCCGTTGGCGTGGCGAACCGTAAGCAGGGTCGGTCCAAGTATGGGGCCAAGCGGCCCAAATAGCCTTCCCGAAGTTGACCCTTCCCACCCGAATTGAAGATGGAGTGAAATGTCAAGAAGTTTCAGTGCGACTGCCAGAATCATTGCTCCGGATCCGAGGTTTCATGATTTTTTGGTCAGCAAGTTTATTAATGTGTTGATGACCAAGGGGAAGAAAAGTACCGCTCAGCGGATTTGCTTTGGGGCGTTTGATGTGATTCAGGCAAAAACGAAAAATGATCCCGTAAAGGTGTTTCATTCAGCTCTTGGGAATGTCAAGCCGATGGTCGAGGTGAAATCTCGCCGGGTGGGCGGGGCCTCTTATCAGGTACCTATTGAGGTTCGCTCGGCTAGGCAGATGGCTTTGGCCTTTCGCTGGATCAAGCGTAGTGCGCGGTCCCGGAGTGGGCGAAGCATGCAGGAAAAGCTCGCCGCTGAACTGATGGACGCTTCAAATAATACTGGGGCTTCAGTGAAGAAGCGGGATGAAGTACATCGAATGGCGGAAGCCAACCGGGCGTTTGCCCATTACCGTTGGTGAATTTTTTGCTTGGTGCTGTAGTCGAGCCACTCCTTAGGCTTTTCCACACGAGTTTTCTAGGGGGGGAAGGATGATGGGTGGTGCCACTGCAGCATCGTTATGTTTGGAGGATAGTGTGGGTCGGGAGGTTCCTTTAGAACGGACTCGGAACATCGGCATCATGGCCCACATCGATGCCGGGAAGACAACGACCACCGAGCGGATTTTATTCTACACCGGCGTTTCACACCGGATGGGTGAGGTCCATGACGGGGCCACTCAGATGGACTGGATGGAACAGGAGCGAGAGCGGGGGATCACGATCACTTCCGCGGCCACCACCTGCTTTTGGCGCGACCATCGGATCAATCTTATCGATACTCCAGGACATGTGGATTTTACCGTGGAGGTTGAACGATCGTTGCGGATCTTGGATGGAGCGGTGGCTGTTTTTGATTCGGTCCAAGGGGTGGAGCCTCAGTCGGAAACGGTCTGGCGCCAAGCGGATAAGTATCGTGTCCCGCGGATCGCCTTCTTGAATAAAATGGACCGGGTTGGGGCGGATTTCTTTGGCAGTGTTCACTCCATGGTTGATCGATTAGGAGCGAATCCAGTACCCATTCAATTGCCGTATGGAAAAGAGTCAGACTTCCGGGGGGTCCTCAACCTGGTGACTATGAAGGCCTATGTCTATGATGACGAGAGCCTTGGAGCGAGATATATGATAGAGGACATCCCTTCTGAATTTAAGGCTCTCGCTCAAGAATACCGGGACAAGATGCTTGAGGCCGTTGCGGAATTTGATGAAGTGCTGCTTGAGCAGTATCTCAATGGGGATTCCTTGCAGGTCGAGGAGATCCACCGAGCGATCCGGACCGGTACCAATCTCATGAAGATCACTCCTGTCCTTTGTGGTTCGGCTTTTAAAAATAAAGGGGTCCAACCGTTATTAGATGCCGTGGTCGACTTCCTTCCTTCTCCTTTGGATGTGGGAGAAGTAGAGGGAGTCGATCCCTCGACAGGAAATGAAATGCGTAGGAAGCCCAGTGATGATGAGCCGTTTTCGGCGCTCGCCTTCAAAATAATGACCGATCCCTTTTCGGGGCAGTTGACCTATTTCCGCGTGTATTCCGGCAAACTCCAGACCGGTTCCTATGTGTATAACGTCACTCAAAAGAAGCGGGAGCGTATAGGGCGATTGCTCAAGATGCATGCCAATAAACGTGAAGATATTGATGTGGTGTATTCCGGAGATATTGCCGCAGCGGTTGGGCTGAAGGGAACCAGAACGGGAGATACGTTGGCCCATGAAAAGAATCCTATTTTGCTGGAGGTCATTAAGTTTCCGGAGCCTGTCATTTCCATGGCTGTTGAACCCAAGACCAAACAAGATCAGGAAAAGCTTGGGTTTTCCCTGGATAAACTCACACAGGAAGACCCGTCATTTCATGTACGAAGTGACGAAGAAACGGGCCAGACGATTATTTCCGGCATGGGAGAATTACATCTTGAAATTATCATCGATAGGCTTCTCCGTGAGTTTAAGGTTCAGGCCAATGTGGGGAAGCCTGAAGTGGCCTACCGGGAGACGGTTCGAGGGAAAGCCGAGTCGGAAGGAAAGTATATCAAGCAGTCTGGTGGGCGTGGACAATATGGTCATGTCGTGTTGAGAGTGGAGCCATCTGAAACGGGGGCTGGTCTTGATTTTGTCAATAAGATTGTGGGTGGCATTATCCCCAGGGAATATATTCCGGCCATTGCAAAAGGCGTAAAGGAACGGATGGAGACCGGGGTGTTGGCGGGGTATGCCATGAGGGATATTCGGGTGACACTGTATGATGGCTCATTTCATGAGGTGGACTCCAGTGAAATGGCCTTTAAGATCGCCGGCTCCATGGCTTTTGAGGGAGCTTGTAGGAAGGCCGATCCTGTCCTTCTTGAACCCGTGATGAAACTGGAAGTGTTAGTGCCCCAGGATTTTATGGGTGATGTGATCGGCGATCTGAATTCGAGACGTGGGAAAGTGCAAGGGATCAAAGTAAAGGCCACTTCTCAGGCCGTGGAGGCTGCGGTTCCTTTGAGTGAAATGTTTGGGTATGCCACGAACCTGCGGTCTCGAACCCAAGGGCGGGCGACGTTCACCATGGAATTTTATCAATACGAGATTGTGCCAAAGCCGATTACTCAAACTATTGTTGCCAGGCAAAGCGGGGAATGAGTCTCATGCGTCGAATGGTGAATGGACCTTATGATGTGAACATCACAGGGTTTATGGGTTTCTTACCTTGGGCCACCAGTCTTCGTGGCTTAGGATAAAGGTTAAGGTCGCAAAGGGAGGGGCAGATGGCGAAGCCGAAATTTGTGCGGCGGAAGCCGCATGTGAACGTGGGCACGATTGGGCATGTGGACCATGGGAAGACGACGCTGACGTCGGCGCTGACGAAGGTGATGGGCGAGAAGGGGCT
>JACZVJ010000169.1 GCA_022572725.1 Nitrospinota bacterium
CCGCCTTGGGAAAGCCCTGCTCGGCTGCACGGGTGAGCCACAGATGGGCCAACACGGGGTCCTGCGGTAACCCCTTGCCTTTGTAGTACATGCCGCCAAGAGTGAACTGGGCCTTGGCATTCCCTTGCGTGGCGGCAAGGTGAAACCACTTGGCCGCTTCTTGGTAATCCTGCGCCACGTCCTGGCCTTTGTAGTACAAGGCCCCCAGTTGCCCCTGAGCAATGGCCAACCCCTGCTCCGCAGCCAGGCGAGCCCACCGAAACGCTTCCTGAAAATCTTGAGGCACCCCCAGGCCCTCCGCGAACATCCCCGCCAGGTTGAACTGGGCCCGTGCATGCCCCTGCTCCGCCGCGAGACGGAACCACTTCATGGCCTCCTCATCATTCTGGGACACCCCCAACCCGTGACGGTACATGCCGCCGAGGTTCGACTGGGCACTGGCCAATCCTTGGTCGGCAGCCTGTCGATACCAACGAACCGCCTCTTCATCATCCTGTTCCACTTCCAAACCTTGGTGGTACATCACCCCGAGTTTGAACTGCGCCTGAGCCTCTCCCTGCTCGGCTAACGGGCGAAACGTGTTCAGGGCGGTTGTGTAGTTACCCTCATTGAAGGCGGCGAGTCCGGCCTCATAGCCATTGCCATCACACCCTGGTGAGGCGACGACCAGAAGCAGGCCGAGTGACACTAAAACGGGCAGCCAGCCTTGTTTCACCTTGTCACCTTGGCGGATACCCCCTCCGAGAGTTTGTCCTCCGTTTGAAGTGCCTCCACATACCGTTGAAGTGGTTGAGAGCAAAGCCATGGCTTCCGATATAGCGGGTATGTGGCATCCTATGTTAACGGTGAAGTCCGATTGTTCCCCCCACGACCAACTGCGGCTTCTTACAGCCTGGGAAGCGTGGGAGATTCCTCTGGAACAACAATGGGCGTGGAGTGATGAACTCTTTGGGAGGGATGAACCCACGGACCTTTCCCAATATTTGGCCACTGAGCTGATGTACGCCAAAGATAATCAACTGGAACTTTCATTTGACTCGTCTACTGGCGATTTTGCCTCAGTTCTGGCACAGGCCCTAAAGTCCGGTTCACCCTCAGAACCTCATCAAACGTAACTCGGTCCTGTTTCTTCCATCAGTGCGTCGTCTTCTTTCCTAGCCGCTCGCCTAGTTCCACCACGCGCAGACAGCGATGGAGCAAGGCTTTGGCTTGGTGGGCGGTCAGCTTGTTGCCATTCAACAGGTCAAAAATCTGAGTAATGATGGCATCCGCCGTTTCCGTGAGGAGGTAGGGTTCAGGGAAGGCGGGGTCGGGGTGTTTGTCGAACTCTACCGGGGTTCTGGCCCGGGGATTCTTCCGGCGCAATTCCCGAATGGCGTCAAGGATGTCCTGTTTTTTCAAGACACCCTTCTTCTCCAACACCTCGACCAGGGCAGCCATTTCCCACATGCTGGAAATAGCGAGTTCTTCGAGGGTGACAATCTCTTTGGGGTCGAGTTTCTCGGCCATAAGGGGGGATAGGATACCGGAATGGGGGAAGAGTGCAAGGGGGGGGACGCGAGGGAAGAGGAAAAACTAGGGCCTTACCGTGACCCTGGATCGGTTTAAAGGGGGCAGGTCAATAAAGTCCAATAACCTGCCGAAAAGATTAGAAAGGATAAGTTGATACCCATGAGGAAGGATAGGTTAATACCAATGAAACTATTCGAAACATTATGTCTCGTCATTTGCGGATTTGTATTGGTTGGAACTCTTAGTTCTACGGCTTGGGCGCAGGCCATTATTCCGCTATCCGGCACCAAAGGAGCTTCAGCCATAAATGATGGGGTCGGTCATTTTCGACAAAGAAATTGGGATACGGCTTCCTCGCATTTTAGGAAAGCGTTACAAAAGAACCCACGTTCTGCTGTGGCCCACTACAATCTGGGTCTTGCTCTTAATCGTATGGGAAAACCTCAGCAAGCAGCCAAGCACTTTCAAAAGGCATCCCAGTTAGGCCAGATTAATCCCCTCATTCGAAACTCCACAATTTTGAAAAAACATTTACAACAATCTAAACAGTAATAAGCTTCCAGTGGTTCAAGGGCATTCTGGTGAAGCTTCAGTTTAACCGGGAATGAGGAAACCATTTTTCCGAGTTTCCTCACTCCCCCTTCCAACTATCTCGAAGTATCATGGATTGAGTGAGCCTGATACTTCCAAGATTTGAAGAAGGGCTTTTTGTCTTTACACCAATGATTGTGTGTTCGGTGTATAATTCGCATCCTTTTATAATGAATTATGAAGATTGAACTTTTTCAGCACGTTCCCGAGCATTTCGTTTTTTATCTTTGAAAGAAGGTGCCTTTGTTTCTGAATCCTGTTTTTAGGAAAAAATCCCAAACGGAGTATAACCAAAGAATGAAACATCTGTATTTTATTTTGATAGCGATTTTCTTACACGTGGGGGTAGCGCAGGCCGATCCTGGCTTTGATCAATGGTTAAAAGGCCTGAAGCGTGAGGCGCGTGGCCGAGGGATTGCCACTTCCCTAATTGATCAAGCCTTCCGAGGCGTTAAACCTTTGCCACGGGTATTGGAACTTGACCGCAATCAGCCGGAATCAACCATGAGCTTTGCGCAATATAAACAACATATTGTTTCTCCAATGCGAATTGAGCGCGGCCGTCAGATGATGGCTCAGTATGGCGATTTGTTACAAGAAGTTGGCCAACATTATGGGGTACAACCACGTTTTATTGTTGCACTGTGGGGGATTGAAACCGACTACGGCAGCAATACTGGTAATTTTAACATTATTGAGGCGTTGATGACCTTGGCCTATGACGGGCGGCGCAGCCAATACTTTCGCCGTGAACTTCTCAATGCCCTGCAAATATTGCAGGAAGGGCATTCTTCCCTTGTAAATATGAAAGGTTCCTGGGCTGGGGCCATGGGACAAAGCCAATTTATGCCCTCGAGTTTTTTAAAACTCGCGGTTGATTATAATAGGGACGGTCGCAAAGATATTTGGACAACCCATGCCGATGTGTTTGCCTCAGTAGCCAATTACCTCTCTCAATTTGGCTGGCATCGGGGGGAGATTTGGGGAAGACGGGCCAAATTACCTGCAGGTTTTGATGCCAGGAAGGCTAGCCTTAAAATTCGGAAGCCTTTACGAACTTGGCAAAATATGGGCGTTCGCCGTGGTGATGGGAGCAATCTTCCTATCGCTCCAATGAAAGGAGCCATTATTTTACCTAACGATACATTATCTCCTGCCTTTTTGGTGTATCATAACTTTAGAGTACTGATGAAGTGGAACCGTTCAACCTATTTTGCCACCAGTGCAGGATTATTAGCGGATGCCATTGTGAAGTAACCACGAAAGGAAGCCGGGGTTCATTTTGGGGCAGCCAGATCCCTGAGTTGAATGGGATGGGCACCTTGTTGGATCATCGTTTTCTCGGCTTCCTTCCCATCGGTCGGTTGTACATTCACCGCTCGGATCGCATCGATCAGGAGGTACACTTCATAGCTATGGGTCAACGCATCTTTCACGGTGTTGAACACACAATAGTCCGTCGCAAGCCCTCCCACGAACAGCCGATTCACCCCCGCACGTTTTAACTGCCCATCCAATGTTGTCCCTTCAAATCCTGAGTACGCTTCTTCTTGAGGAGTAGTCCCCTTTCGGACGATGACGGTCCCAGGGGGAATTGAAAAAGGAATCGGGGGTTCCGCTCCATGTGTCTCAGCGACGCAGTGGGATGGCCAGATGCCACCTTGTTCTCTGAACGAACTGACCCGCCCCCAGTTGTTGTCCATTGTGAATGTTAGTTATGCGCATTGTGGGATAGCAACTACTGGAGGTCTAGTCTCTGGAGCCGGTGGTTTGTAGCCCAAGGAGCTGTGAGGCGATTTTCAAAAGGTGTTGCAACCCGTCATAGGTCTTCCTAGCTTCCATCTATTATTCTCCCGAATCCCTATCCTTTCCCCTTCGGCAAAATCCCTTTCCGTTCCATCTCCACTAACCTGGCCCTGGCCAAGTCTATTAAAAACTGCTTGACGGTTTTGCGTTCATAAGCCGCATCTAACCCTTCCTGAATCAAAACCTTCCTCACTTCCCCTTCGGTTTCCACTCCCTGGCCAGCCGTTGGGCTTCGGCAAGTTGAGCGGGGGTCATCATTTCCTCTAGGAGGTCCCGGGCCTTGACCGCCCCTTTCACTCCTTTGGGTGCTGCAAGGTTTATCCACATATGGGCCAGAACGTAATCTTTCGGCACCCCCT
>JACZVJ010000008.1 GCA_022572725.1 Nitrospinota bacterium
TCAGGGTCTCACTTAATCACAAAGAGAAGGGCCACAATCCCCTCTGTTTATGAGGGAATCGTAGCCCTCCGTCGTACTCCATCTCATTCAATCGTTATCGCCCTCGTTTGCCCTTTTAAGGCGAGGGTCCCGGGTTCGAATCCCGGGCGGCTCACCAGTTCCTTCCATAAGGATACTCTCTGCCTGGCTCGCCCCTTTCTGGATGATTTCCCTCCTCAGGTTGCTTCCCTTTTGTCCATTCATCTCCGTTTTAGGTTGGTGCCCTTCATCCATACTTCGCACGGGGGTTTCTATCAATTATTAGCAGGATGTTGAAAAAGTCCGCCAGCTTTGTTCTCGCGACGCTTGGAGGCTCGACGTACCGAACAGGGTAACACACCTCGCGCCTCCTCGCTTGCTGCGGCTGCGCTGGACGGCATTCTTGACTCTCCTGCTGGCTATTCTGATGCCGTCCCTGATCTCCTAGGGTGCTGTGTTGCCCCTGTGCCAAAAGGGTTTTTCAACAACCTGTTAGAGGACCCAAGGAACATCCAGGCTTACTTTTTACACCAGTCCGGTTTTTGATTCCCCTCCTTATGGGGGACCGCGAACTTTCGTTTAATAAGTTGTTCGGATAAATTTTTCCCGTTGGCGACGACTCGCGCGACGAGGTTGAAATGCTCTCCCCGTTCCAGATCATACAGGTCGATTTCCCTGGCATTGAAAAGAACCGTATTGACATAGTCCCTGGCTTTCTTCGCGAGTTGCTTTTCCTGTTCACATTTCCCGAGGATCTCAGGTGTGTCAATGCCGGCAAGCCGAATGAGGAGGACGTCCCCGAATATGGATGGGAGGCCAGGGATCGAGACGAAGCAACTATGGGCGTGATAACACCGATGATACGTGACGTTATGGAAATGTGCAGCGGTCTCGGCCGTCGCGAGTGGGGGGATTAGGACCCAAAGGAGAAGGAAGGCAAGGGCCATTCGCTTCATGTCTGCCTCCATGAGGGAAACGTCCAGAAATTCCGCGGAAGTCTATCACAAAGCCATCCTCTCAGAAATAGACATGGAGCTTGGTTGGGGCCCGCATCCAGGGATGGGCCCGACATGGTTTGGCCTGGGGTCCCTAGTTTTGGCGAGGAGAAGGGGCCAGAACCGTTAAGTTTTTGTCTGTTCTGCCCGAAAAATAGAGAAAAGTTCTCGCGTGGAACCCATGTGAGCCTTAAATTTCGACCATCTAGGGGTCTCATGAATCTCTCTTTTCAGTTCGACGATTCCCCATAGCAAGCTATGGGGTTTCCCTTATTTCCCTCGCCCCTGGCGGGGAGGGGGGGTAGGGTGAGGGGGAGATGAACATCCTCTTCATCCATACCCTGTAGCTTGCTGCAGGGGGTTGATTCACAAAGAGGGCCTTAACAGAAAGCTTTCCAGGTCGTTCTTTCCGCTTGGGGGACTTATGCGTAATAGAATTTCGTGTTCCGCTAAAAAATTAAGCCAGCTCGAACCCAATATGGTTCAATCTGTTGTTGGCGGACATGTCTTTAAGCTGGGCAATCAATATCTCTCCGAAAATCGTGTCCGCATCCTTGAATCCGGTGTGGAACACATTTCAGCAGAAGTGGATGGAACCTATGGTGTCTATTCCCAGTCCATTCGATTAAAAGCGGGGACGCTCACCACAAAGTGTTCGTGTCCCGCAAGCGAACAACCTTTTTGTCGTCACTGTGTGGCGGTGTTGTTGGAGTATAGCAAGAGTCAAGTCGTGGAGACGCCGGAGCTTCCCAAAGAGATCACGCAAAATGACTCAAATGACTCAAAGGGCTCGGTAGAGGAGATGAAACAATCTTCTTCGCCCACTGGGTTTAACTTCCATGAAGTGACCCTTTTCATCGATTGGGTGCAATCCACGGTGGTCGCCCTGAAACAAAATTCTCCTCTCCCTTCCTTGTCGGACCTTGGAGCTGGTGAAGTCCGGCATTGGGCTGAAGCCATTCACAACCTTCGAGACCGGTTTCAGCAAAGTGAGGAGGACCGGGGTCGGGCCGAATCCGAGTTAGAGAAATGTCGAAATCGGATTGGGACTCTGACTCAGGACCTTGACCAGTCAACTCAGGAGGCAAAGGAATTAAAGGTGAAGTGTGATGACCTTCGGCAAGAACTCGTGAGTTGCCAGGATATGCTCGAACAGCATGCTGAAGTGGTGAAAGAGCGGGATCGATACATTGATCAGCTCAACGGCATGCGCGGGGAGTTATTGAGGAAAGGCGCAGAATTGGATACCCTGGCGGCGTCACTTAAACAGGTTTCAGCTGCTCTCCAAGCTATCACTCCCTCTCCTCGCTAGTGGATTCGCCTCTTTCCTTCTTCTTTGCCGGATAAAGAAATCTGCTTTTCCGGGCTCACGCGGGTTTTTTTGACCCAGGGACCCCTGAATCCGGTCTTCACGGCTTGCCCCAGGCTTTCTGGCTGCAAACACATTCAAGCTGAGGGTTCAGGAGTTTAAGCGGGTGGGACCTTATCCCACGCGGCTCTTGACTGACCATGCCGGAGAGGGGGAAGGGTCGGACTCCAGCCAGCGTACCAGGGTGCCCGTGATCTGACTGAAGGCAATAGAGGCCGGTGAGTGAGAGGCGTACTCGACCACAGGCAGGTATTTTCGAATAGATTGTTCGACAGCTTTGTCTTCGGGTATTTGTCCGAGCAGCAGCAGGTCGGCACCGATGTACTGCTGGATCATTTTTTGTAATTGAAGGGTATTCACCTTTGATCCCCCACCCATCCTGTTGAGGATGAGGCAGGGTTTGAAGGTGTGTAGAGCGGCTTCTGCCACAGCTTTTCCAGCTTCATTGGTCTCCCCCACCGTCTCTAGGACTTCCTGCACACTTTGAAAGTCGCGGCTTAGGAGGGCTTCGGCTACGGGGTCCCGTGCGAGGAAGGCCGATACGACCTTGCGGATTGCTGCTAGTTTAATGAATCGGTAAAGGTCCAAAACCGATGTTGGCTCGGGGGTGGTCACGGTGAGATACCGGTCGGCAAAGAGAAAGAAATCTAGGGTATGGAGACTGGTTCCAGCCCCGACATCCACAAAAATGATATCGGACTCAAGTTTTCGCAGATTATTGATGAGGCGCTTTTTCTTGGCATGTGGTAAATTGGCGGTGAGGAGCGTGTCTCCCGTCCCGGGAATAAGGGAGAGGTGTGGGCAGACGGAGATAGGTTGAAGGATGGCCTGAAGATTTTTTATGCGACGGTCAAGGAAATCTGTTAGGGTTGCCGTGGGATGAAAGAGGCCAAAGAGGATGTGAAGATTTGGCCCCCCGGTATCAAGGTCCACCAAAATGACCTGAATGCCGCGTTTGGCTAGAAGCAGGGCGATATTGCTCGCAACCATGCTTTTACCAGCTCCACCTTTTCCTGATGCAATGGAGATGATTTTTGGCATGGCGCCTTAGAGGAAGCTGAGGATTCTTCCCCTGCAGGGGGGCGCCAGAGGGTGGGAACCGGTCCGCAAGGATGTGAAATTCCTTCCCATTCTCAGCATCTTAGTTGAGGTGGCTATGCAGTGTAGCATATCGGTCAGTGAGGGCCTATCTTTTTTGTCATGGCAACGGAGGACTTGGTATGAAAATGGGGACAGGCACCGGCGGGGACTGTCCCTCTTCTATGCCGGATCCAGTCCCCATTTTCTAAGCAGTCGAGGATGAAATAGGATGGCAATGCTCACGGGTTGGACGACTTCTGGCCCCTTGGACAAACCCTCTCCGAATCATGAAAAATCAAAAAAGCCATGTCCCTAAGACCTTGCGTTTGGAAAGGGGAAGTGGTAGGGTGAATGAGTGAAAAGTGGGCCCAGGCCCACTTTTTTTTGCTTTGCTGCTCCTGGAAATTCGACAGTGGAAAGGACGGGATTGGGTCCGAGGGATTTGGGGAAACAGATTCAGGAAATTGCGAATCCCATTGCCAAGGGACTTCGCCTTGATCTGGTCGAAGTGACGTGTCACGGGAGTGGGCCGGGGTCATTGGTCCGGGTGATCCTAGATAAGATGGGGGGTATTGGGATCATCGATTGTGAGCAATTTCACCATTCTCTGAGCCGGGCTCTGGACGTAACTGATCCTGTTCCCCATTCCTACAGGCTTGAAGTTTCCTCACCTGGCCTGGATCGACCTCTAAAATCCTTCGAGGATTACCAGCGGTCAGTGGGGAAATTACTCCGAGTGAAATTGCGGGAGTCGGTTCATGGTCAAGGGACCTACCTTGGCCGGTTGGCCGAGGTCCATGAGCATGGGATTAGGCTGGTTCTGCGTAAGCCCAAAGCCAGAGATCCTATAGAGGTACCGTGGGAGCTAATTGACGAAGCAAAGCCTGAAGTTGAATTTTAAGAACCCGGTTATGGCAGGGTTGTCCAAAAGGGTAAGGCGGTTGGTCAACGGTTTCCACTCGAAAAGGGGATTTCTATGAAGCGTGAGCTCATGACCGTCATTGATCAAATTGGGCGAGAAAAAGGTATTGAGAAGGGAAAGGTGCTTGCCGCTGTCGAGTCTGCCCTTTTGACTGCTGCCAAGAAACGATATGGAAATAGCGAAAATATACAGGTTCAGGTCGATCCGGATACGGGTGACATTTCGATTGTCTCCCTCAAAACCATTGCCGATCCCGTCACGGATACCAAATCTCAAATTTCCCTAGAAGAGGCTCGCACGATTGACGCGGAAGCCGAGCTCGGGGATGAGATTGGTTCGCTCATTGAAATGGAGGAGTTCGGTCGGATTGCGGCTCAAGCGGCCAAGCAGGTGATTTGTCAAAAAGTTCGGGAGGCTGAATGGGAAGCGGTTGAGCGTGAATATACGAAGAAAGAAGGAGACTTAGTCCATGGGGTGATCATGGGGCAAGAGCGCCGCAATTATTTGGTGGAAATTGGCAAAACGGAAGCCGTTCTGCCCATCCATGAGCAAATTCCTCGTGAAACCCACCGTCGGGGTGATCGAATTCGGGCCTTACTCCTTGAAGTTCGACGCACGCCGAAAGATGTTCAGGTGATTCTTTCCCGTTCGCATCCTCAGTTCGTCGTGAAGTTGTTCCAGTTGGAGGTGCCGGAAGTGACTGAAAAGATCGTGGAAATCAAGGGTGTTGTTCGGGAACCCGGGGATCGCACCAAAGTCGCCGTCGCCTCCAGGGACAAAGCGGTGGACCCGGTTGGGGCCTGTGTCGGTATAAAGGGGTCTCGGGTACAGGCGATTGTGCGAGAACTCCGGGGAGAAAAAATTGACATTATTCCTTGGACCACGGATCTCAGAGTCTTTATCGGTGAAGCATTGAATCCGGCTTCCATTGAGAAGGTCGGAATCGACGAGCAAAAAAAGGCGGCGCTGGTGGTGGTGGCGGATTCCCAGCTTTCCTTGGCCATTGGGAGGAACGGGCAGAATGTTCGGTTGGCGGCGAAACTCACAGGCTGGAAAATTGATATTATTAGCGCCAGCCAGTACGAAAAGGAAAAGCTGGAGAGGGACCGTGATATTAAAGCCGCGCTGGCCGAAGAAGCCGCGGCCCTTCGTCAGCAGGATGAGGCAAACGAAGTGTTGGCTGATAGTCTTGAAGGGGAACAGGTGGGTAAGGAGGGAGAGCCCCGAATAGAACCTCAAACACCGGGAGCGGAAGCCCAAACAGAGGAATCTTCGGAACCCTCGAATTGACCATGGGTTGACTTATGAGAGTCCATGAATTGGCCAAACAGCTCGGGATAGAAAGCCGAAAGCTCATCCCCGAGCTTGCTCGGATTGGTATTCAGGTGACTTCGCATAACAATGCCCTGGCCGAGGGTGACGTCCAAAAGGCGTTGAATAATTTATCGGGTCAGGGCCAGGCGAAGAGTCTCGAGGAGGCACCACCCAAAGCCAGGCGGACCCCTACCGGTGAAGCCACACTTCCGAAAAAGCCCCAGGCACGAGGCTCGAAAGGCCGGGAAGGGGCAAAGGGTAAGAAGCTGGCCTCTTCTGCTGTTGTTAAGGAACCTCCGAAACCTGAAAAGAGACATATTCTGATAAAGCGAAGGAAGGAGGTAGAAGACTTAGCTCCACTTCCTGAAGGCCTGGAGGTGGTGGCGGAGGGCGTTCCCTCAATTCCTTTCAGCCCACCCCCGTCTGAGTTGGTTGAAACCCCACCTGTTGTGGAACTGCCATCGGGTCCCGATGTTGTGGTCGTTCCCCCCGTTATGGGTCCCCCCACTTCCCTGGAACAGGCCTTATCACCTCCCACCTTAGCCCAGCCTCCTGGTGTTTCCGAAGCTGAGCGAACTCGGATACATTCTGAGAAGAAGGAGGGTGAGCAGGCCATTGATAAAGGTGAGGAAAAACAACGAAAAGCACGGAAGCCTGGGAGGCCGCGCGATGCGGATCTCTTCGCCGAAAAGTATGAAGATGCTGCTCGATGGCAGGATCTTCGTTCCCTTCCCACTCTCCGGAGAGAAGAGCGAGTTCGGCATGCACAACCTACAGCATCTACCGAGGTCACCAAGCCGCGGAAGAAAACGGTGAAGCTGACTCCAGGCATCACCGTCAAGGAATACGCCGAGTTGTTGGGGCAGCGTCCGGCTGAGATTGTCCGGAAGTTAATAGAAGTGGGGCTTCCATTGACCTTAAACCAGCCTATGAATTTGGATGCGGGTGTGTTGATTGCGGAAGGATTTGGGATCACCACCGAAGTTTCCGGAGAGAAGGAGGGGGAAGCCCTCCTGGAGGAGATTCTTGAGTCCGTTGGTGAACCCCAGTGGGATCCAAGGTGTCCAGTCGTCACCATCATGGGCCACGTGGACCATGGCAAGACCTCATTGCTCGATGCCATTCGGAAGACCAAAGTGGCCGAACAGGAGGCGGGTGGGATCACCCAACATATCGGGGCTTATACGGTCAAGGTCGGGGATAAAGGGATCACTTTCCTGGATACCCCTGGCCATGAGGCATTTACGGCCATGAGAGCACGTGGGGCACAGGCCACGGATATCGTGGTGTTGGTCGTGGCGGCGGATGATGGGGTGATGCCTCAGACGGTGGAAGCAGCTCATCATGCCCAAGCAGCGAACGTGCCGATTATTGTCGCGGTCAATAAAATTGATAAGCCCGGAGCTAATACGGAACGGGTGAAGCAAGGATTGTCCGAGCATGGGCTTATCCCTGAATCCTGGGGGGGGCAAACCATTTATGTGGAAGTATCCGCGAAGCAGAAATTAGGGCTGGAGGCTTTGCTGGATATGATCCTTCTCCAGGCGGAAGTATTGGAACTGAAGGCCGATATTGGCCGATTAGCGAAGGGGATCGTACTCGAGGCAAAGTTGGACCGCGGCCGAGGACCTGTGGCGACGGTGCTTGTCCAAAACGGGATCCTCAGAGTGGGGGCCACATTTGTGGTTGGGACAACGAGCGGGCGGGTGCGGGCGATGGTATCCCACGATGGGAAAAAGCTCGTGGAGGCCAGGCCCTCAACCCCGGTGGAAGTCGTGGGGCTGCTTGGGATGCCTGCCGCAGGTGATCAATTCGTCGTGGCCAAAGATGAACGGGTGGCCAGGGACATTGCCCAGGCACGGAAGCACAAGCAACGGGCCGCTGAGCTCAGCTTGAGTGGGCGCCGTCTTACATTGGATGATTTATATGCCAGGGGTCAGGAAGGTAGAATGAAAGAGCTTTCCGTGGTGATTAAGGCGGATGTTCAGGGGTCTGAAGGAGCGCTGCGAGAGTCCGTGGAGAAGGTTTCTACTGAATCCGTCAAGGTGCAAGTGATTCACAGTGGAGTGGGCGGAATCACTGAATCGGATGTCTTGCTGGCCTCGGCTTCCGGGGCCATGATCGTTGGGTTTTACATTCGGCCGGAACCGAAGGCCGCTGCTTTGGCGGAGCGTGAGGGAGTCACCATCCGGATGTCCACCGTTATTTACAATGTCATCGCGGACATCAAAGCGGCCGCCGAAGGACTCCTGGATCCGACGATTACGGAGCGCATTTTGGGGCGAGCCGAAGTGCGGCAGGTTTTCACCCTACCCAAGATTGGAACCATTGCCGGTTGCTATGTCAGTGATGGACTGATCACTCGATCAAGTGAAGGTGTCCGGGTTCTTCGAGACCTTGTGACAGTCTACGAAGGCAAAATCGGGTCGCTTCGGCGGTTCAAAGATGATGTGCGGGAGGTCCAACAGGGATATGAATGTGGGATCGGAGTTGAAAAATTTAAGGACATCAAAGTCGGCGATGTTATTGAAGTCTACGTGCTTGACAAGGAAGCGGCCAGGCTTTGACTTAGATCTGTAGCCCCTCTGGGTTACCAAAGATATGGTTATTGGAGTCTGTACGGTCGAACTTCACCTGCCTGATGGGCATTCATTAAAGGCCAAACGTCAAATCCTTTCCAGCCTCAAGGCTCGCCTGTGTAACAAATTCAATGTGTCAGTTGCAGAGGTTGGGGATCATGATCTTTGGCAAAAGGCCGTCCTTGGGATTGCGTGTATTGCCAATGAGTCGCGCTATGTCAATCAGGTTTTGGATCAAGCGCTCAACGTGATACGATCGAACCCAACATTGGAATTGCTCCAAGCTCGTATCGAATTGCTGTGAATCTTCCAATCCTTGGGGGTTCTCCCTCGTGGCAAAGCCAACCTACAAGCGGGCTGAGCGGGTTGCCGACCAAATTCGCGTGGAGGTGGCGGATATTCTTGCTCGAAAATCAAAGGATCCCAGGCTGGCTTCAGTCACAGTCACGAATGTGAAAGTCACCAATGATCTGAGGATCGCTCGGGTTTATGTGACCACTTTCCGCGATGGCTCGGAGGCTCAGGAGGTCCATAAAGGGCTGGAACGTGCGAATGGTTTCATTCGGGCGGAACTGGGACGTCGATTGGGCTTACGCTACACCCCTGAAATAACTTTTAGACCGGATTTAAGCGAGGCCGGTACGGAGCGAATTTTGCAACTCCTTGATGAGTTACGGCCCCGGGAGGAAACCCAGGGAACCCCAGGACTGGGTTAGTCGCACCACTGGGTGGTCAGGAAGGTTATGATGAGTATTGCGGAGCCAATCCAAATCGGCCAGGCTCTCAATCGGGATGGTGTGCTCAACCTGAATAAGCCGGCAGGGTGGACCTCCCATGATGTGGTGGCCAGGTTGAGGAAGGTCCTCGGGGTTCGCAAGATTGGGCATGCGGGGACATTGGATCCTCCAGCCACCGGGGTTCTCCCCATTCTGGTTGGCAAGGGGACAAGGGTTGCCGAACTGTTAATTGATTGGGATAAGGAGTATGAAGCCGTGTTACGACTCGGTCAGGTCACGGAAACCCAGGATGGTACGGGAACTGTGGTCCTCGAGCGTTCCACTCAAAACCTGAAGGAGGAGACTATCCGATCGGTTGTTGCCCAGTTCCAAGGGAGACTTCGGCAGATTCCACCGATGTATTCCGCGATTAAAATCGGGGGAACCCCCCTTTACAAAATGGCTCGGGCCGGCCGAACCGTGGAGCGCCCAGCCCGCTGGATCACAGTTCAACAGATTGAAATTCAGTCCATCCAAGGCCGCGATGTCTCTTTTAGGGTGGCCTGCTCTAAAGGAACATATATCCGGACGTTATGCGACGATATCGGCGAACGATTGGGTGTGGGAGGACACCTGCTTCACCTCGTGCGAACCAGGGTTGGGCCCCTCCATGTGGGTCAAGCCGTCTCCCTCGATGACGTAGAAAGGGAATCTGCCTTGAGTGAGGGGTCTTTTTCCTTTCTGAGCCTTGATGTGGTATTGGGAAGTCTCCCCGCAGTAGTTGTGGACCCAGAGGCTGTCCCCCGAGCCTTGAATGGTGCTTTGGTTCCTGTCTCGGCGTTGTCGGGCGAACTTGGTCGGATTCTGCCAGATGCGACTGAAGGGAAAATGTTTCGTGTCAAGGATGAGGGTGGCCGGTTGCTTGGGCTCGGAAAAACATCCTTGCATGCCCGGGATGACTGTGAAAGTGCCGGTTGGTTTTCAATGGTCAAGGTGTTCGTGGCGAGGTCAACCTCGTGAGTGCGGTTGTGCTTTTGAACTCCGGGGCCTCCCAGGCTGTTGAAAAACCTGTATGGGGTATGCCTATTTCGAGAACGTTGGGGGGTGTTCCCCTTTCGAGGGGTCAGGGACCCGGCCTGGTGGGCCGTCTTAGGGCGTAAGCCACTGGGAAAGCGAGGTGTTGGGGTTTTGCATGGCCCTACTAGGAGCTAGGTGGGCGCTCTTCAGCGAATGAATGAGAATGATTAAGTAAGAAGGAGGACGGGTGAATGGGGCTTACAAAGGCAGCAAAGACGGATATTGTCCGTCCGTTTCAACACCATGATCGTGATTCGGGGTCTTCTGGAGTGCAAATTGCCGTGTTGACGAATCGGATTAATTATTTGACTGAACACCTTAAATTGCACAAGAAGGATCACCATTCCAGGCATGGCTTATTGAATATGGTCAGCCGGCGTCGGCGATTACTTGATTACCTCCACCGGGTTGACCCAGCGAAGTATCGGGGGCTACTCACAGCTTTGGGATTAAGAAAGTAACTAAGGGACAGTCGGCTTATTGGCCGCTGGAATTCACGAACTGGGTTGTTCGGAACGGAAAATTGTCCAGCAAGGGATGCTTGTGGGGCGTGAAGGGAAAATGTGGCTGTGGTTGTAAGGACCAGTGGGAGAGGCAGGGAGGAGTGAAAGATGGTGAATGTTGTTGAAATGGAAGTGGCAGGGCGTCTGCTACGTTTAGAGACGGGACGGATGGCCAGGCAAGCGGATGGGGCGGTGTTGGCCTCCTATGGGGATACAATGGTATTGGCTACGGCTGTCGCCTCAAAGACTTTAAAGCCGGATAGGGATTTTCTTCCCTTGACGGTCAACTACCAGGAAAAGGCCTACGCGGCCGGTAAAATTCCAGGTGGATTTTTTAAACGGGAGGGAGCCCCGTCAGAAAAAGAAGTCCTGACGAGTCGGTTGATCGACCGTCCTGTGCGTCCGTTATTTCCGGACGGTTACTATTATGAAACGCAAGTCATTGTTTCGGTGCTTTCTGCTGATCAGACCATGACCTCGGATATTGTCGGTATCACTGCTGCGTCGGCTGCCTTGGCTATTTCTGATATCCCGTTTGGCGGCCCTTTGGCGGGCATAAGGGTTGGCCGAGTGGGTGGGGAATTTGTCATCAATCCCGACATGCAGACCTTAGCCCGAAGTGATCTTGACCTTGTGGTGGCTGGGACCGAGGAAGCGATCATGATGGTGGAAGCCCAGGCTAATGGGCAACCAGAGGCTGTGATAATCGAGGCTCTTGGGTTGGCCCATGTGAATATTAAGAAGATTGTGGCGAAGATTTTGGAGCTTAAAACTCTAGTGGGGAAAGTGAAGCGGGTTGTTGAGGTTGAGCCGATCAATGAAGATCTACGGGCTGAGGTCAGACAATTGGTGGCCAGTCCGATTCGGGAAGCGATCTTGATACCGAATAAAATCGACCGTCAGGAACGTCTTGATCAAATCCGCCAAGAAGCAGTGGAGAAATTGGGGGGAGAGGAACCCGACAGGAGCCGCCAGGTCAAGGAAGTGTATCATTCCCTCGAATATAGCGAAGTCCGGGAAATGATCCTTAGTCGCCAGGTTCGCGCAGATGGTCGGGGCCCGACGGATATTCGTGTGATTACTTGCGAAACGGGCATTTTACCCCGAACCCATGGCTCGGCATTATTTACCAGAGGGGAGACACAGAGCCTGTCAGTTGTCACATTGGGGACGACCGACGACGAACAACGAATTGATGCTCTCGAGGGGGAATACTTTCGAACGTTCATGCTGCACTACAATTTCCCCCCCTTTAGCGTGGGGGAAACCAAGATGTTGCGTGGGCCGGGAAGGCGAGAGATCGGACATGGGAAGCTAGCCCGGCGCGCCCTAGAATCCGTCATTCCAAGCAAGGAATCCTTTCCCTACACCATAAGAATCGTTTCCGACATTCTGGAATCCAATGGGTCTTCCTCCATGGCCACCGTCTGTGGTGGGAGCCTGGCGTTGATGGATGCTGGAGTCCCCATCAAAAATCCAGTGGCGGGAATTGCCATGGGGTTAATAAAGGAAGGGGATCGGGTGTTGATTCTCTCGGACATTCTAGGCTTGGAAGACCATTTGGGGGACATGGATTTTAAGGTTACCGGAACGAGGCATGGGGTCACAGCCCTTCAAATGGATATTAAGGTCTCCGGCATAACTCTTGATCTCATGCGGCAGGCCTTGGAACAAGCCCGTGAGGGACGCCTCCATATCTTGGACAAAATGTTTGAATCCCTTCCCACCCATCGTCCGGATCTAGCTCCGTATGCTCCAAGGATTTTTACGCTTCAAATCAAACAAGATAAGATTCGAGATGTGATCGGACCAGGCGGGAAAGTCATTCGGGGGATTATCGCGGAATGTGGAGTCAAGATTAATGTCGAGGACTCTGGCCAAGTGACCATT
Source organism: Nitrospinota bacterium (assembly GCA_022572725.1). Lineage (GTDB taxonomy): Bacteria > Nitrospirota > Nitrospiria > Nitrospirales > UBA8639 > JACZVJ01. The sequence goes on from JACZVJ010000008.1 coordinate 12,464, forward strand.
GCCGCCGTGGATGGGGCATCGGCCAAGCAAGCCATGGAGATCATTCAACGGCTCACTGAAGAGGTGGAAATCGGAAAAATCTACCTTGGGACAGTCAAGAAAATTGTTGAATTCGGAGCTTTTGTGGAGGTTTTACCCAATTTAGATGGGCTGGTGCACATCTCCCAGCTTGCCCATCATCGGGTCAAATCCGTGGCCGACGAATTGGCTGAAGGTGAGCAAGTCCTGGTCAAGGTTTTGGACATTGACAGACAAGGGAAAATTCGTCTTAGCAGAAAAGAAGCCCTCGCCGAAGCCGGAGCCTCGGCTGGTGAACCTTCCTAAGCTAGTGGGTACCTTGTGACGCGGAAAGTGCTTTTGGACAATGGTGTTCGGGTCGTGATGGAGAGGATGTCTTCTCTCAAATCGGTGGCCATTGGGATTTGGGTTAACGCGGGAGCACGAGACGAAGGGGTTGGGGAAGAGGGCATTTCCCACTTCCTTGAACATATGATGTTTAAGGGGACTCGCCGACGCTCCGCAGCTCAAATCTCTCATGAAATTGATACCCTGGGTGGGGAAATGAATGCGTTTACCACCCACGAATCCACGACTTTTTACATAAAAGTCTTGGACCAACAAATCGCTCAGGCAGTGGACCTCCTTTCTGATCTCTTTCATCACTCCCGCTTTGACGCCAGGGAAATTAAAAAAGAAAAACTGGTGGTGCTTGAAGAAATCCGTACGGTTCGTGATGATCCTGAGGATTTCGTTCAGGAACTTCATGCCCGGGATGTCTTTCGTCGGCATCCCCTGGGAAGGTCCATTTTGGGTAAGCGGGCAACCATGGAACGGATACGTCGGCGGGATCTCCGACGGTACATCCAAACCAAATATCGTCCGGAACAGACAGTTATTGCCATCGCCGGAAATTTTAGCCTCAAAGATCTCATTCCAAGGTTAAATTCTTCATTTGGGTCATGGGCCGGCGCAGCACCTCCTGTTATTTCTTCAGTGCCTCGTCACCCTCCCAAAATTCACGGGGGGACTTTTGTGCACACCAAGCGCCTGTTACAAACCCATTTGTGTTTGGGATTTAGGGGTCTTCCCTTGGGCCACCCCGATCGCTATGCTGCGAGTACCCTGAATGCCCTTTTCGGGGGCGGGGTGAGTTCACGGCTTTTTCAGGAGATCAGGGAAAAGCGGGGCTTGGCCTATACTATTTATTCGCACCTCTCGAGTTTTTCCGATGGGGGGATGCTGACCGTCTACGCAGCCACCAGCGCAAAGGAAGCTCCATTGGTCATCGGCTTGGTCTGTCGGGAAATCCGAAAACTTCTGAAGGAAGGGGTAGTCCCCAAGGAACTTGAGCGAACTAAAAATCAGATGAAAGGAACTTTGATGTTAGGCTTGGAAGGGACCTACGGGCGGATGAATAAGTTGGCGCGAGATGAAATTTGCCAGGGCCGTCACGTCTCGCTTCAAGAAATGGTCTCCGAAATTGACCGGGTCTCCAGGCAACAGATTCAACGGCTTAGCCGGGAACTCCTGGATTTCGACGCCATGGCGGTGACCGCACTTGGCCCAATTTCCAAAGGAGCCTTTTCGAACGGGTTTGGGGGTCCTTAGGCTTCAAGGCCAGCCTCTTGACATCGTCACCCTGGATGAGTAGCATGGGGCCCTTGAAATTAGCCATTCGACCTAGAAAGCGAAAAAACTTGAGTCGTTCGTTGTTTTCATAATGTTATCTTTAAGTATAAGGAGGGAGAAGAATGAAGAAGTCATTATTCCATGGAGGAGTTGTTGCTCTCTTTGCCATCGGTTTGACTTTTGGATTCCTCGGCACAGCGGAGGCGGCAAAAAAGAGCATCTTTGGTCCCTGCTCGACCAGTAAAAAGTGCAAGGACACACCAATCGCACCCGCCACCATTGGCAGCATGACCCTGGCTGCCACGCCGGTGTCTAGCTTGAAAGGCCGAGTTTTTGGTCATTGGGCCGACAATGAAAAGGGGGAGATCATGTTTGGCATCCAGTATTGGAATACGTCGGAGCCCGCTGAAGTAGGCGTCAATGCCCCCGGCCGAGCCTCTGATGACCGGGACGTGAGCATTCCTGATCCGTTGACGGTGTGTTGTGCCTGGGGGTTTGAGGGAGGAGAGTCGGAGGTTAATAATGCTTACGCCGGATGGTATACTCCTCAAACCGTCGTTCGGTTGCGGGTGAAGGATGCGTCTTTAATGAATCAATTGAATGCAGCAACCCAAAATTTGGTGGCTATAGAAGTGCAGTTGGATGGGAATACCGTCACGAGTTTCAAAGTTCTTAGTGGAGATGATTAAGGACTAAAAACCAGCCTCCCCGGAATGGGGTTGGCAGGAATATTCTAGAATCAAATGTGGCCTTATCTTTTACAAGAGGAGGAAGCTATTATGAAACTCCGGATGACAGGTTTGGTAGCATTGGTTGCCATCGCCTTAGTGATTGGGCTGGTCTCCAGTGCTTTTGCTATTGAGGCTTTCCAAGAACGATTTGAGTGGGGAGACCTCAGTCAACCAACCACTCTTCATGCTCGTATCTCCGTCGTGGACCCTTACGACAAAGCAGCCTGGATTAACGTCGCCGTGTTTGGGGGAAATTCAGAAAGCGGGCTTTACTGGCAGACATATTTTCCCGGGAAGAATTTAAAAGTTTATCCGGCAAACGATAAGGTTTGGAATCAACTCCAATCTCTTGGGACAGACCAACATGGACAAGCGGTAGGGGAAAAAACCCGTGGCTCAAAATACACCTTGGTTGAATTGGTGATTCAGGAGACTTCACAAAACCACCGGGTTGTGACCTCAATCAAGAAAATCAAGGAGGTTGCCGGTACTCCCGCTAACCCGAGGAGCATTCATAGCCTACGCACCATCAGCCAAGTTCAGGCGATGGAGGATGAGCATTGGCCAGCCAACAGCCGGATGAGGTATGATGTGATGATTCCTGGTGGACCTCCAATTGCAGGGTTTATTCCCAACTCCGACCAGAGCGCGCACATGTCCAAGCGCAGCCAAAACGACGACGGGTTTGGACACGATACCAACTATAAATATAATAAGTAAGATAGTCCTCAAAGGTTCGCGATCATTCAAAAGGCGGGGCTCGAATCACCGGGCCCCGCCTTTTTTTATTCAGAATCCAGGCGACGTTGAAGGTCGGCTAAACGATTGAGGGCTTCCAGCGGGGTCATGGAAAACAGGTCCATTTGCTTCATCTCTTGAATGATGGGGTGGGGTTCAGGAAGTGTGGGATCACTGGCTTCAGGACAATTATCTATGGGAGTGGGCTCAGATGATTCTGACCGCTCCAATTGATTTAAGACTTCCTTGGCCCGGTGAATGATTTGAAGAGGGAGACCGGCCAGGGTCGCGACATGGATTCCATAGCTTCGGTCTGATTTTCCTTGAACAATCTTTCGAAGGAAAATGATGGTTTCGTTTTCTTCCTTCACCGACACGGTATAATTTTTGACCCCCCCCCGTAAGCTTTCCAACCTCGTCATTTCATGAAAATGGGTCGCAAAGAGAGTTCGTGCCCCAAGCTGGGTCCGGTCTTGAATGAATTCAGCCACTGCCCAGGCGATGCTGAGCCCATCATAGGTGCTGGTCCCCCGACCGATTTCATCGAGGAGAATTAAGCTTCGGGGTGTAGCAGCTTCCAATAATCTGGCGGTTTCCGTCATTTCCACCATGAAGGTGCTTTGCCCTGCTGCCAGATTGTCAGAGGCCCCCACGCGGGTGAAGATTCGATCGACCAACCCGATTTGTGCCTTGGAAGCCGGGACAAAGCTCCCCAGATGAGCCATGAGGACAATGAGGCCGGTTTGTCGGAGATAGGTGCTCTTCCCGGCCATATTTGGCCCAGTAATCAGCAGAAGACGGTTGGTGTCCAGGTCAAGGTATGTATCATTTGGAATGAACCCCCCTGGAAGATTCATCCGTTCAACTACCGGGTGCCGGCCATCAAGAATACTGATCGTTCCTCTTTCATCAATTTCTGGACAGACATACCGATTCAACGCGGCAGCCTCTGCGAAGGCGGTGATCACATCGAGTGTGGCCAGGCGTCTGGCCATGGTTTGAGTTCGGACGGTTTCCTTGGCCACCTGCTGTCGAATGCGGGAAAAGAGGTCTTGCTCAAGACTACGAAGCTTCAGGTTGGCTCCCGTCACTTGATCTTCCAGCCTCTGCAATTCCTCGGTGGTGAACCGCTCGGCATTGGCCAAGGTTTGCTTGCGAATAAAGTCTTCGGGGACCCGCCCCAGTTTGGTTTTGGTCACCTCAAAGTAATACCCAAACACCTGGTTGAATTTGACCTTTAACGATTCGATCCCGGTCCGCCTTCGTTCCCGGTTCTCTAAATCAGCGATCAATTTCATGCCGTCTCTTGCGGCTTGGCACAGGCTGTCGAGCTGGGGATCATACCCATCCCGAATAATTCCTCCCTCCCGCATTGAGTGTGGGGCATCTGGCAGAATGGAGTTCTCGATGAGAGCCCGGATATCGTCGAGATTGTCCCATGCAGCACAGAGGTTTTTGAGAAAAGGACATTGGACCGATTCCAAAAATGACCAAACCTTAGGCAGCGTTTGAAGGGACTGTTTTAAGGCCAGAAGTTCTCGAGGGCTAGCGGTGGCCATGGAAACCCGGCTGGTAAGACGTTCAAGATCTTGAACTAATTTAAACGTGGTCCGGAGTCCTGAACGCATGGGTAAATTTCGAGTTAACTCCGAGACGGCATCGAGCCGCGCTTGAATTGGGGTAACTTCAACCAAGGGGCGGATGATCCACTGGCGCAGGAGGCGGCTCCCCATAGGGGTCACGGTCCGGTCAAGAACCGAGAGGAGGGTCGCACAGTCCTGTCCCTCCAAGAGAGGATGAATGAGTTCTAGATTCCGAATGGTCATGCTGTCCAAGAGCATTTCTCGATCGGGCCGACGAACATGGGGCCGCTGAACGTGGTGGTGGCTTATGGTGGGCTGGGTTTCCCGGAGATACTGCAAAATAGCGCCCGCAGCTTGCACGCTGACGGTTAGGGTCTGTACACCCAAATCCTTCAAACTGGCGGTCTGGAATTGCTTTTGAAGAAGATGGGAGCAATTTTCCCAATCGAACCAGGACGGATCCTGGCCTGCGACACGAGGAAACTTTAACCCAGCCATGAGCTCTCGGAATTCTGGGGGAAGCCCCTCCGACCCGTCTGGGAAAATCAGTTCCTGGGGAGCCACTCTAATGAGCTCATCGATGGTGGCTTCCTGGGCGTGCCTACCCGAAAATTCAGAAATGGAAAATTCCCCTGTTGAGAGATCGAGTATGGCTAGTCCGAATTGCCTCCCCTGAGTCGGGGTTGGTTCGGAGCAGCACACAGCCGCCAGAAAGCTGGATTCCTTGGATTCAAGCAGTTCGGCATCGAACAGGGTTCCGGGAGTATACAGGCGGACCACCTCACGCCTGACTAACCCTTTTGCCAGTTTGGGATCTTCTACTTGTTCACAGAGAGCCACGGTTCGACCGGTTTTGAGCAGTTTTGAAATGTAGCCTCCTGCAGCATGGTAGGGAACACCACAAAGGGGGACGGGATGAGCGCTGGTCTTTTCCCGGGAAGTCAGGGCGATATTCAGAATACTCGACGCCTCTTCCGCATCCTCGAAAAACATTTCATAGAAGTCCCCGACTCGAAAAAACACAATGGCTTCTTGGTAGGTCCGTTTAATTTCACGGTACTGGAGCATTAAAGGAGTGAGGTCCGACTCAGTCATGAGAGCGATTCGCTGCGTAATGGAACCTTAGCCCTAAAGGCATGGGGGCCTTGCCTCTTGGTCGTGGGAACATGTGATTGAGCAAAGCGTTGGGTGATTTGGTGGTGAGCTGGGTCGCCTTTTCTCACATGGGGGGTGACATGGCTAGGAATCCGCATGGCGTATGACTTTGATCAGGAGATCAGCACTTTGGGGTCCGGTAGCCTGAAGGGAAGCAACTCGAGAGCGGCGTCCTGAATAATTCAAATGGATGGAGAGGTGATCAGGAGGCAGGAGAGTGAAGGCCCGATCCGCCCATTCAATCGCCACAGACGCCTGACCGTTGAAATAGTCCTGGAGGCCAATTCCCACGATTTCCTTCTCGCCTTCAATTCGGTACAGGTCAACGTGGACCAGAAACACTCGGCCATGATATTCCTGGATGAGGGTAAAAGTCGGGCTGATGACCGAATCTTGAGGCACGCCTGCACCACCGGCAATTCCACGGACCAAGGAAGTTTTTCCGACCCCCAGTTCTCCGATCAACGCTAAGATCTCCCCTCCTACGAGGGATTGCCCAATGGCTTTCCCGAGTATATCGGTCTCTCTTGGTGATCGAAGTTGTCTGACCCACCTCTGAACATCTGTTCTCGCCAACGGACCACCGCAAGGTATGGGTTTTGGATGAATCAGATCCGGTCTTCTTGTTGTACCTGAACGATGGCATGGGGAATACAGTCAAGGAGGTCTCCGGCAATCATGCCAGCTTGTCCAAGGTCCTGGGCAGCCAAGTCGCCGGCTAATCCGTGGAGGAATACCCCAGCCCGCGCCGCATCCCAAGGAGACAACCCCTGAGCCAGAAGTCCCACAAGCATTCCCGTCAGCACGTCCCCCATTCCGGCGGTGGCCATGCCGGGGTTGCCTGTGGGGCAGATGGCGGCGAGACCGTTGGGTCCGGCAATGATCGTCCGGGCGCCTTTCAACACCACCATGGTGCCGTGAGCTTGAGCAAAGCGAAGAGCGACACCAAGGCGGTCATTGTTGATGGATCGCGAGTTGGATTGCCCAATCAGCCGGGCCATTTCTCCGGGATGGGGGGTCAGAATGGGCATGCTTTTGCACACCCGCAGCAGGTCCGTATGCCCAACGAGAGCATTGAGCCCGTCGGCATCCACGACGAAGGGGTGCTCAAGCTGGGGAATAAACGAACGGACGACCTCGGTGGTTTCGGGATGGGTAGTCAATCCTGGGCCAATGGCGATAGCGCTTCTGGTCTTGGCAAATTCGCGCATCTGAGTTAATGCCGCGTGAGACACTGTGCATTCTTCCGTTTCTGGTAATGGTGCCGTCATGGCTTCCAGCACCTTCGCTTCAAGAGTGGGGTTGACGCTTGAAGGTGTTCCGACTGTTACCAAGCCTGTGCCAACCCGAAGGGCGGCGATCGCCCCAAGAGCGGCAGCTCCGGTCTTTCCAGGCGATCCAGCAATGATTCCGGCATGACCGAATGTTCCCTTGTGGGAAGACATGGGTCGGGAGGGAAGAAGATTCCTGACTTCCGTGGCCGTGATGAGGTGGCTTTTGACCTCCAGGTCTTCGATAAAGTGATCTGGTATTCCTATGTCAACACAGTGGATTTGACCGACGAAATCAATGGCGGGTCCCAAATATAAACCCAGTTTCGGGTAGCCGAATGTCACGGTGAGGGTTGCGCGAACAGCCGATCCCAGGATGGCTCCGGTATCAGTGTGTATTCCCGAAGGGAGATCGACAGCGACGGTTGGGACCCCGGAATCATTAATGGCCTCAATGGCGGTTCGATACCGCTCTTTCACCGGAGAAGAGATCCCTGTCCCCAGAAGAGCATCCACCACCACATTACTTTTTCCTAACATGGCCCATATGGTTTTTTCCGAAGGATTCACTTGAACTTTCGATCCAGGGGAAGATTTGGTGAATCGTGTGTACATCAGCTTGGCGTCTCCCTTGAGTTCAGCGGGATTTCCCAAGAGGCACACCTGAACCGTAGCATGTTTTCGACGCAAGAGCCTGGCAACCACAAAGCCATCGCCGCCGTTGTTGCCCTTTCCGCAGAAAATACTGATTGTTTTTCCGCTTGGAGAGCCAAAAATGGCTTCCAGGGTGGAGACGACACCAGTTCCGGCTCGATTCATCAAGGTGGCCCCACGGACCCCGGCCTCTTCGATGGTTCGGCGATCGAGCTCTTGCATTTGCGCAGCGGTGACGATTTTCATCGTTTTCCTCGCCGGCGCATCCTTGCTGAGTAAGCGGGAACTTTATAGCAAACAGCTCGCATTGTCCGTGTGAATGAAACGCCTAAGGTGGAGAGATGGAGAAAGGGAAAGCGCCGGGCCACGAAAGTACCTTTTGGATGATGGATTCTAAAAAGTCTAGCTATGGGTAAAAGGATTTCCCGTGATGATCAGACAACCATTTTCAGGGAATGGCGAAAACCCTTTCGCTCTTCTGGTCCTCATGGTCACATTTCAGTCATGCTCAGGGGAAAGAAGGGAATTAGACAATGAGGGCCTTCATCTCTTGAACAGCTCGCTCAAGCCCAACCAGGACGGCACGTGCGATAATACTATGGCCGATGTTAAATTCCACAATTTCGGAGATTTGAGTCAGCCGCTTCACGTTGTGATAGTGTAATCCATGTCCGGCGTTCACTTCTAACCCTAGCTTGTGGGCTAATTGGGCGCCTTGAACCAGCGCCTCAAATTCTACCTGTTCTGCATCACTGTGTTTGGCATTGGCATACCGACCGGTATGGAGTTCAATAGCATCGGCCCCTACCTTGTGGGCGGCTTTAATTTGGGCAGAATCTGGATCGAGAAACACGCTGACGGGGATATGGCCGTCGTGGAGAACCCGGATCATAGCTTTGATGCGCTCCCGCTGCTGCGCTACGGCAAGGCCCCCTTCAGTGGTGAGCTCCTGACGTCGTTCAGGCACGAGGGTAACCAGATCGGGCTTGACCTTCAGAGCGATTTTGGCCATCTTCTCTTCAGCGGCCATTTCAAGGTTCAATTTGGTCTGAACAATCTCTTTAAGAAGAGTGAGGTCGCGGTCCTGGATGTGCCGGCGATCTTCCCGAAGGTGCACGACCAGGCCGTCGGCACCCCCCAGCTCAACCAGCACGGCGGCTGCGATAGGATCGGGCTCGTGCCCACCCCTCGCCTGTCGGAGGGTGGCTACATGGTCTACATTGATTCCAAGCCGCCGCATTGCGGTCCTTTTCAACCTCAATGAAGATAGGGTTTCAGGGTATGCTCCAGTGAAGGGGAAGGCATTATGTCAGAAAAAGAAAACTGCCTGCAATAAAAGGTGATCACCAGACCTGGTGATAATCCCTCACTGGCTGCCCCCTATTTCCCGTGGTAGGTTTCGGTTGGAGAATTGACTGGCCTCCAGACCTCAACTAAAATAAAAAAATTCCCATGAAAACGAAGGTTTTGGCGGATTTGCGAATCTGTAGGTAGGAGTCCTGGAGAAAGAGATGGAAAAATTTTTCCGCATTCAACGCTTGCCACCCTATGTGTTTGGCGAGGTCCAAACCCTTAAGCTGGAAGCCCGTCAACGAGGTGAGGACATCATCGATCTGGGAATGGGCAACCCTGACCAGGCCACCCCCCAACATATCGTCGATAAACTTGTTGAGGCGGCGCGAATGGGAAAGAACCACCGCTATTCCGCCTCTCGCGGAATCACCAAACTCCGGCATGCCATTTGCGCGTGGTATGGACGTCAGTATGATGTCGACCTTGACCCCGAAACCGAAGCCATTGTCACCCTGGGAGTTAAAGAAGGGCTCGCCCATTTGATCCTGACCATCGTGGGTCCGGGCGATGTGGTGCTCACTCCGACCCCAACCTATCCCATCCATATGTATAGTTCGATTATCGCCGGAGGGGAAGTCCGTGGAGTCGAACTTGGCCCAACGCAAGACTTTTTTGAAAACGTCATCCGCGCGTACCGCCAGACCCAGCCTCGCCCCCGCGCGCTCATCATGAGCTTTCCCCATAACCCAACCACCAGTGTGGTGGATTTGGAGTTTTTCAAAAAGGTGGTAGGTTTCGCTAGAGAACATGGTCTCATTCTGATCCATGATCTGGCCTATGCGGATTTGGTGTTTGATGGGTATCGTGCACCCAGTTTGCTCCAGGTTCCGGAAGCGAAGGAAGTGGGAGTGGAGTTTTACTCGCTTTCCAAAAGCTACAATATGCCGGGTTGGCGGGTAGGGTTCTGCGTTGGGAACCGTGAAATCATCGGTGCCTTAACCAAAATCAAAAGCTATCTCGACTACGGGATGTTCCAGCCGATTCAAATTGCCAGTATCATTGCCCTGAACGGGCCGCAAGATTGTGTGAAGACGATTGTGAGCGGCTATGAACGGCGCCGGAACGCCTTGGTGGCCGGACTCAACCGAATCGGTTGGGCGGTCGACTATCCACGGGCGACCATGTTTGTGTGGGCGCGAATCCCGCCGTCTTATTCGGGCATGGGGTCTCTGGAATTTTCCAAGCTGTTGCTTAGGGAAGGAAAGGTGGCCGTTTCTCCGGGTATTGGCTTTGGGGAAGGCGGGGACGAATACGTGCGGTTTGCGCTCGTCGAAAATGAGCATCGTATTCACCAGGCGATTCGGGGAATCAAAGCGGCACTCAAGCTTCAGGCTTCATGATGAAAACTCGCGTAACAGTTGGGTTAGTTGGTTTTGGCACAGTGGGAACGGGTGTCGCCAAGGTTCTCCTCCGAAACGCAGAAGTCATTGCACGGCGAGTCGGCATACCGGTTGATTTGGTCCGAATTGTTGATCTCGATGTGACCACTGACCGTGGGATGCCCTTGCCCGATGGTTTATTGACCTCTGATCTCAATTCTGTTCTGAACGATCCATCGATTGATATGATCATTGAGCTCATCGGTGGCTATGATGCCGCCAAACGGCTGATCCTGGATGCTATGGCCAAAGGGAAGCATGTGGTCACGGCGAACAAGGCGCTTTTGGCTGTCCATGGGGAGGATGTGTTTGAAGCGGCTTCACGAGCCGGTGTGGATTTGGGCTTCGAGGCGAGTGTGGGCGGAGGTATTCCCATCATCCGGTCACTCACGGAAGGGTTGGCAGCCAACAACCTGTCGTCGATCGTGGGGATCATGAATGGAACCTCCAATTATATTCTGACGCGTATGACGCAGGAAAAGCAGGAATTTAGGGAGGCCTTGGCGCAGGCTCAAGCCGCCGGTTATGCCGAAGCCGACCCCACGTTCGATGTCGAAGGCGTTGATTCGGCCCACAAGTTAGCCATCCTGGTGAATCTGGCATATGGGACGCCTGTGAATTTCAAAGAAGTGTATACGGAGGGCATCACAACATTGACGCCGCTCGACATTAATTATGCGTTGGAGTTTGGCATGACGGTTAAGCTCCTCGGGATTGCCAAGTTTCGTGATGGAGAAGTCGAGGTGCGGGTCCATCCAACGATGATTCCCCAAACCTCCACACTTGCCCGTGTTGATGGGGTCTACAATGCCATTCATCTGGTGGGGGACGTGGTAGGGGACATTGTGCTCTATGGACAAGGTGCCGGATCCTTACCCACGGCGAGTGCGGTGGTCAGTGATGTGATAGCTATTGCGAGGAATCTCAATAAAAAGGCTCCTGGCCGAGTGCCCCCAACCTCATTTCAGCCGGATCGTCGAATTCCCCTACGGATTCGACCCATAGATGAATTGACCAGCCGATATTATTTACGGTTTATGGTTCCTGATAGACCCGGAGTTCTCTCTCAGATTTCCGGTGTCTTGGGGTCCCATGAAATAAGTATTGCCTCGGTCCTTCAGCGGGAGCGGCAGAAGGACCAAACGGTCCCCGTGGTCATTATGACCCACCGAGCGTCGGAACGGTCTATCCAAACCGCGCTGCGGGATATCAATCGCATGGCCTCAATTATTTCCGAACCTACGACTCTGGTTCGGGTGGAAGATGAGGAAATATAACAGCCTCCTAGAACGTTCGGTTCAAAGGGTCAGAGAGTATCTCGGGGAAGGAACGAGAAAGCAGCGGGAAAGGAGTTCGTTGAGACTATGGTGCCTTGGCGAGGCGTGATTGAGGAATATCGAAAATTTCTTCCGGTGACGGACCAGACCCCGATTGTTTCCCTGAATGAGGGGAACTCCCCTCTGGTTTCTGCCCAACGACTGGGGAAAAAGATTTGCCCTCAGGTTCACCTCTTACTGAAGGTCGAAGGGGCGAATCCTACGGGCTCATTTAAGGATCGGGGTATGACCCTGGCCGTTTCCAAAGCACTTGAAAAAAACGCACATGCTCTCATGTGCGCCTCAACCGGGAATACCTCGGCGTCCGCCGCGGCTTATGGGGCGAAGGCTGGATTGGCGGTCTATGTGTTGATCCCCGAAGGAAAAATCGCGTTAGGCAAGTTGGCCCAAGCCATGATGCATGGAGCGACCGTGATTGAAATCGAAGGGAATTTCGATCAGGCGCTTACCATTGTCAAAGAGCTCTGTTCGGGAGGTGAATTTGAATTGGTCAATTCCCTCAACCCTTTCAGGTTGGAAGGCCAAAAAACGGCCGCCATGGAAGTGTGCGATCAACTTGGAGGTCCTCCGACCATCCATGTGCTTCCTGTCGGGAATGCCGGAAATATTTCAGCCTACTGGAAAGGTTATAAGGAATATTATACGGCTGGCCAGATTTCTCACCTTCCTAAAATGGTCGGTTTCCAGGCGGAAGGTGCGGCCCCGATTGTCCGTGGTCATGTGATTGAAGATCCTCAGACGGTGGCGACGGCCATTCGAATTGGCAATCCGGCAAGTTGGAAGTTAGCCCTTCAAGCGGTGGAAGAGTCCGGCGGAAGCATTGATGTGGTAACGGATGAGGAAATTCTGGTCGCCTACACGAGCCTTGCCAAGGAGGAGGGGATCTTTTGCGAACCGGCCTCAGCTGCCTCAGTGGCCGGGGTGAATAAGTTGAGTGAGGCAGGATTACTACCTGAAGGCGCGACGGTGGTCTGTACCTTGACAGGACACGGGTTGAAGGATCCGGATACCGCCGTGATGTCCTCAACCAAGCCTCGGAGGGTCAAGGCCACCCGGGAAGAGGTATCAGCCTTGTTGGGGATATAGCCGAGGCCGTGCGCTAGGCGTGGTTTTTGGGGCTGGGTGAATCAGCCCATCAGCAAAGTCGAGGAATGAAAACGCTCATTCTGCAAGGGGATGGAATAGCCGGTCTTCCCAGCCCGGAGTTGGAGGGAAGAACCCCGCTTCAGGTTGCCTCCACTCCTGGACTGGACTTTTTAGCGGGGCACGGGGAATACGGGGTCCTTAAACTTCCCAATGACGCTTCTGACCTCTCCGGCGCCATGATCCACTTGGCCTTGTTGGGATATGACTCACGGAAGTATTACACCGGTCCAGGCCCCTTTGCCGGAACGCATATGGAAGTCGTGCTTGGAACACAGGATGTGGCCTTCCTCTGTAGTTTAGTCACCCTGGGGTCTAGGACTGGCCGTGCCGATGGCAAGAAGCTTGGGCCGCAGGTGGTCATGGAAGATGACACTAGCGGTGGGATTGGAACGGAAGAGGCCCGAGAGTTAATTGGTGCCATCAATGAGCAGATCGGGTCGGAGACGATTCAGTTCTATGCCGGGAACGCTCATCGTCATTTGATGGTCTGGGTAGGAGGAGCAACACGGGTGATCTGTCAGGATCCTCATATGGCGTTAGGCCAGGTGGTTTCGGCCTACCTTCCAGTCGGAGACGGATCCGTTGTGGTCAAGGAGCTGATGGAAGCGTCCCGAGTCGTCCTTCGGGACCACCCTATTAATCGGGAACGAGAAAATGCTGGGTTGAAGCCTGCCAACTGTCTCTGGTTATGGGGACCTGGCAAGACGGTGGATTTACCAAAGATGACTGAACGGTATGGAATTTCTGGCGCAATGGTCTCCAACTCCGACCTGCACTTGGGAATTGGTCTTCGTGCAGGGTTGGAGGCCATCGATGCGAGCCAGGACCCAAACGCGGACGAATCTGTGTTCATGAAATATCCCCAAGTCACCGAAACGCTTTTCCGCCGTTACGACCTGGTCTACCTTCACATTGAAGAAAAACCAAATTCCTCACCGGGCTACGTGAAGGAGAAGGTCAAGCGGATTGAGGAGTTTGACCAACGGTTGGTGAGCCGGCTCCTTGAGAGCCTACCAACCTTTGGGGACTATCGTGTGGTGGTCGTGTGCAATCACTGGAGCCCCCTTTCTGAAGGTTCTGGAGCCCAGCCGACCCCATTTGCTTTTTTTGAAAGCACCAATCTTAAAAATATGGGTTACGCTGTCCAGTACAGTGAGGTCGAAGCAGGAGCGTCCCCCATAGGGACTAGAGATGCGACACGAATCTTGGATCGGTTGTTCGCCAACGCCAGGGTTTCATGACCTTAGTCGTACAAAAGTATGGGGGAACCTCGGTTGGGACCCTGGAGCGGATTCATCGCGTTGCGGAGAAGATCGAGAAGGCGCATCGGGATGGAAACCGGATAGTTGTTGTGCTTTCGGCCATGAGCGGGGAAACCGACCGGCTCTTGCGATTGGCCCATGAGATTACCGCCAACCCCGACGAGCGGGAGTTGGATGTGCTGTTGTCCTCTGGGGAACGGGTGACCATTGCCTTGTTGGCCATGGCGCTTCGGAACCTGGGGGTGAGTGCTCGATCGTTTACCGGCCGGCAGGTCGGGATTGTCACGAACAGCACCCATACCAAAGCCCGAATTGCCAAAGTCATGACGGATTCCCTTCAAAGGGCCTTGGCTGAAGGGGTCGTTCCCATTGTGGCGGGGTTTCAAGGGATCAATGAGCGGTCGGATGTCACGACATTGGGGCGAGGGGGGTCGGATTTGACCGCTGTGGCCTTGGCGGCGGGGCTCAAGGCTGAGCGGTGTGTCATCTTCACCGATGTTGATGGGATCTACACCGCAGATCCCAATATCGTACCCTCGGCGAGAAAGATTAAAAAGCTTTCGTATGAAGAGATGCTGGAACTGGCCAGTTTGGGAACCAAGGTCCTGCAGGCGCGATCCGTGGAGTTTGCCGCCAAATACGGGGTTCCCATCGAAGTCAAATCAAGCTTCCGTGAGGGGGAAGGAACACTCGTGACACATGAAGATGCCGACATGGAACGGGCGGTGGTGTCCGGTGTGGCCGGCGACCGCAACCAAGCCAAAATCACCGTAGTTGGGGTGCCTGACCGTCCTGGCATTGCCGCGAGTCTGTTTAGCGCGGTGGCAGGTGCAGACATTTTGGTGGATATGATTATACAAAACGTTGGCTATGGGGATGACCTTGCGGACATCTCCTTTACAGTTCCGCGGAGCGATTTACCCCGAGCCATGGGTTTGGTTCAACAGATCGCCGAAGAGATCAAGGCCCGAACCGTTGAGGTCAAGGAACAGATCGCCAAGGTCTCCTTGGTCGGGGTGGGGATGCGGTCCCACTCCGGAGTCGCTTCTCGGATGTTCCAGGTGCTCTTCAGAGAAGGGATTAACATCATGATGATCAGCACGTCCGAAATTAAAATTTCCTGCGTGCTGGAGGAGAAAGACCTTGACCGAGCGATCAAGGCGTTGCATAAGGAGTTTGATTTAGAAGAGAATGCCTCGTGAATATTCTACGTGGGGCACCCAGGAGTTGGGAGCCTTCCACGGGCGGAGGCAGCCGTCGGTAAATGGGATGTCCTCCTTGTGGCCCCATGTGGTGGGTGGAACTAAAAGATGAGTGAAGACCAAGTCGCGCTGGAAATCTACGACACGACGCTTCGGGATGGAGCTCAGGCGGAGGATGTGAGCTTTTCCGTCGATGACAAGGTGAGGATCGCCAAAAAATTGGATGATCTGGGAATTCACTACATCGAAGGTGGATGGCCGGGTGCCAATCCACGGGAGATCGAATTTTTCCAGGCCGTCAAGACTGTCCCGCTGCATCAGGCGAAAATTGTGGCCTTTGGATCCACTCGGAAGGCAAACCATTCGGTGGAGACCGATCAAAACTTGCAGGCGCTCCTCGAAGCCGATACCAAAATTATCACCCTTTTTGGAAAAAGCTGGCCTCTTCATGTCACCGATGCCCTGGGCACGTCACTCGACATCAATTTGCGGATCATCGGCGATTCGATCGCGTTTCTTCGCTCTCAAGGAAAACGGGTGTTTTATGATGCCGAGCATTTCTTTGATGGCTATAAAGCCAACCCCGATTATGCTCTGGAAACGTTGAAATGGGCGTCGGAGGGTGGAGCAGAACGCATCATTTTGTGCGATACCAACGGGGGGACCATGCCCTGGGAGGTGCAATCCATTTGGGAGAAGGTTAGGCAGGTCTGCGACGTGCCCCTTGGAATCCATGCTCACAACGATGCCGAGATGGCCGTGGCCAACACTTTGGTGGCGGTTCAAATGGGTGCGCGCCAGGTTCAAGGGACGATCAATGGAATTGGGGAGCGGTGTGGGAATGTGAATCTCTGCTCGGTTCTGGCCAACCTGGAGCTGAAGATGAACCGGCGGATCTTGGGAGAGGGGCGGCTTGGCCAGCTCCGGAACGTGTCGAATTTTGTGTCTGAAATTGCGAATCATTTGCCTAACAAGCGGCAACCTTACGTCGGTGATTCCGCCTTTGCCCATAAGGGTGGGGTTCACATTCATGCCGTCCAAAAAAATCCGGTTACCTACGAGCACATCCAACCTGAGTTGGTCGGGAATCGCCAACGGATGTTGGTGTCGGACCATACCGGACGAAGTGGGGTGGTGGGAAAGATCGAAGCGTTTGGGGTTAATCTTGCAAAGGATCATCCCCGCCTTCAAGAACTATTGGCCAAGCTCAAGGAGCTTGAACGGGATGGGTATCAGTTTGAAGGGGCCGAGGGGTCCTTTGAGCTCATGGTGCGAAAGGCCCTTGGGTCCCATCGACCCTCGTTTGAGCTCCTCGGCTTCCGCGTCATCGTCGAGAAACGTCATGCCCAGGAGACCCCGATCACGGAGGCCACCATTATGGTGAAGGTGGGCGATGTGGTCGAGCACACGGCGGCTGTCGGTGCTGGTCCCGTGAATGCGCTGGACAATGCCTTGCGAAAAGCCCTGGAAAGCTTTTACCCGCAATTGAAAGAAGTGAAGCTGCATGATTATAAAGTTCGGGTCCTGGCTGGCAATCAAGGGACGGGGTCAAAGGTCCGTGTGTTGATCGAGTCCGGTGATCATAAGGAGAAGTGGGGGACGGTCGGGGTTTCGGAAAACATTATGGAGGCGAGTTGGCAGGCCCTAGCCGATAGTATTGAATATAAGCTCTTAGAAGGAGAGTGATCGCTCGATCCCCCACCTCGTGCGGAGTCCGCTGTTCCGTGTTTTCCTTGACAACAGGATGGCCTCTCAGTACTTTGGCTAACGACCATAGGGGCAGAAACCTTTACGAACCGGGGGGTAAACCGGCTAACCAAACCGGGGGAAGCGATGCGAAAAGCAGACATTGCCAATCAAGTTTGTGAAAAGGTCGGTGTCTCCAAGACGGAGGCAATGGAACTGGTTGAATATGTTCTCGATTGCATGAGAGGCGTTCTCCAAAATGGAGAGCCGGTCAAGATTGCAGGTTTTGGGAATTTCCTAGTCCGAAACAAGGGGCAGCGGAAAGGAAGAAATCCCCGTACGGGCGAGGAGATTGCGATTACCCCAAGACGGGTGGTGACCTTCAGAGCAAGCCAGATCTTTAAAAAGTATGTGAATTCCTAAGTCTCGGGTAGAAAGCGTTTTGGAGATGGAAGCAGGACCCAGACTTGGAGAGAAAGCCTTTTATAAGATTGGTGAAGTCAGCGGGATCACCAAATTGCCTGCGTCGGTTCTTCGGTTTTGGGAGTCGGAGTTTAGTTTTCTACGACCCCGAAAGAGTCAAGGGAGACATCGGGTTTATGACCACCGCACTATCGAAACGGTCCTAGAAATAAAACGGATGCTTTACGAAGAAGGCTATACCATTATGGGACTGAAGCGGTATTGGCGGAGACGGCGAAACTCGGTAAAGATGCCCTTCCCCCCCGACCGCTTCGACCAGGTTCGGACCGAACTGGAAGGTATTCTGGGGATTCTCGATTCCTATGGGAACAAAGTAAGCTAGCAGGCTGTTGGGGTTGTTCAATACCCTGCTAGGGGGGAGGGTAAGCCATCATGAGAATGAAAATAATTAATGAGAAGGGCTTCAGAGTCAGAAAAAAGTGAATTCGTCGGGGCGTAGCGCAGCCCGGTAGCGCACTCGCTTGGGGTGCGAGAGGTCGGCCGTTCGAATCGGCTCGCCCCGACCACTCTTCCCGCCGGGTTTCCAGCAACCAGCCAATTGCCTAAACACCCAGGTCTCACGAAATACCGTACGCTCTAACAGGCTGTTGAAAAACTCAAAATTTAGTTCTGATTTCTCCAGAAGAACCCAACAAACAACAAGAGCTGAGCAGGATGTTCAAAAAGGCCCGTCCAGCAAGGCCGCAGGCCGCGAGAAGCCCGAGGCGTACAGAGAAGGACGTTGAGGGAGCAAGCCGCGAAAAGCGACTTGCTCAACAATAACCAACGCCGCTGGTGGACTTTTTCAACATCCTGCTAGGCCTGTAAGTCTTCCTCGACCAATTCCTCGCTATCCGGCATCCCGTACGCTACGAATTTGGCATACGACAGGTAAATCCCACTACTGTCTCGCATGGCCCTGGATCCTGCCAGCATACGCTCCAACTTGTGGGCGTCGGTACCCTCATCGGTCTGGAGGGCCGCGACATATTCTTCTAGGACATCATTGTAATTCTGCATGGCGTGTTCGATTGCAAGATAAGCCTCCATAATCCGGTCCATCATAGTCTGTTTACCTCCCCGAAATGCGATTCCGGATCACCATACACGAGCGTATAGGGAGGGTCAACGTGACTGGGCGGAAGGGTAAAGAAGGAATGGGTCTCCCCCGATTCGCCGAACCACCGGGGGAATGAACACAAAGGTCTCAGGTTCATGGCTCTGGATCTTGTTCTGCTCGCATGGATGATGACGGCCCCTATCATGCTCCTGCTCTGGTTTGTACAGCGGGTGCAGGGGAATGCGGTGATTGGAGATGTGGGGTTTTGTATTGGGTTTGGACTGGTGTCCATTGGTTACGGACTATTAGCCCAGGGGAATCCGACTCGGCAAATCCTGGTCGCTGCATTGGGAGCCATATATGCCTTGCGTTTGGGAGGGCACGTATTCGTGGACCGTGTCCTGGGAAAACCCGAAGACCCACGCTATCAAGGTCTGCGTCGTAGGTGGGGAAGCCGGGCCCAGGCATATTTCTTTTTATATTTTCAAGGCCAGGCTGTGGCGGTGGTCGTTTTTTCTCTCCCGTTGCTGGTGCTCATGGTTAACCCGGCGACCACGTTCAGCTTCTGGGAATGGGCGGGGGTTCTGGTGTGGGCGGTAGGAATTGTGGGGGAAGCCGTTGCCGATGGGCAGTTAGTCCGCTTCCGGACGGACCCGCTCAATAAGGGGAAAACCTGCCGGCAGGGCCTGTGGCGCTACTCACGCCATCCCAATTACTTCTTTGAAGGTGTTCACTGGTGCGCGTATGTGGTCATGAGCATTGGAGTGGCCTATGGATGGATCACCCTCGTGGGTCCGGTGTTCATGATCTGGGCCCTTCTAAAGGTGAGCGGGGTTCCCTTTGCCGAAGCGCAGGCTCTGGCCAGCCGTGGAGATGATTACCGCGAGTATCAACGAACCACCAACGTATTTATCCCCTGGTTCCCCAAAAAATAACTCGGATCTTCTGAACTGTCCTTCATCTCTCTTCCCTCTTCCCACCGCCCTCCACTCCAGGTTTTTCCCTATCCAGCCGATAAAGTAATAGGCGCGGAAGATCCGAGCCTGACCAAAGCCTAGGAGGTGACACATGGAGAGGTCCCTTCGCTTGACCCTCAGGTCGGGTATATTGGTCGGCACGACCGTGCTGGTTCTCTGCCCCGCTCTTCCCGCTTTGGCCTGCCAGTCTCAGCCCAATCCAATTGCGTTTAAAGTGCCCTTACCAGGCGAAGCTATTCTCCTCCCCAATGGAATGATGGCGTTGACATATGTGAACCGAAGCGGGGAACACACCGTTCACGTGACCGTCCACCGGGTCTTCATGATCTTGCGGGGCCTCCATCCGCTGCTTCCCGAAGCCAAGGATCCCAGGTATAGGGTGTTGGAGACGGAGGGGACCCTGAATCCTATGACCTACCTCATCGCAGCCAATCCGCTTTATTACGGGATTGGTATCGATTCCCTTGGGTTTCCCACGCAGACCTGGATTGACCCGGAGGAGGACGGGCTCAACGGGAACGAGCATCCCACCTATCAGAGATCCGGGCCCCCATCTCCCTGACGGAAAGTCGTCTCTTTTACTCAATTTTTCTGGCCAGAATCTCCATTGTGATTGAATCCGAAATGGCCGGCTCCCTTTTCCCCATTTGGGGATGGTCGCCTTATGGCCTGCGCAAAACCCAAAAGAGCTTGATGAGAACAGGCACCTGATCGGAGGGAGCTCTTTCCTGGAGAGATCTCACCCAGCCGGCTCATGAAGTGGTGAGGCCGGAAATGACTGAGGGTTCGAGGCGGTTCCAGGATTTGCAGGGATGAGGGGTTCTCGTGCACGATGAACCTCAGAGCTTGTGGGGGTGGTGTGGCCAAGCCGGCGATGACGTTCATCCAGCAATCAACCTCCAGAGAATAAGGCACGCGTTGGTCAGGCCATAGGAAAGACCAGAGAAAAAAGGGAGCGGGTTCCATGAGAAAGCCTTCAAAAGGAGTGGTGTGTCCCTCATGAAAAGAATGGGCCGAAGAGGGCTGGGCTCCATCTTCCTGGGCATCGCTCTAACCCTGGTCCCCGACCCCGCTGCGGGGCAGGGGCCGGTGACCGACCAAGTGTCTGTGGTTGTATTTCGTGAGAGAGTGTTGGGGGTGACCCCGGGTGGTGGGTTAATCCCGGTCAGGTTAACGGCGGGGGAAACGGTGTTGGCCAAGAAGGCGAAGGGGATCAATGCCTTCGTGCATACGACCGATCGCCTGCTTGGATTTTCGGGCCCACTCCACAGGTGGAGAGTGCTGGGCCTGGACGTAACGGAGCGGGTGATTACATTCTCGGTTACCCCTCGACTGATTCTGGTCCAAACGGATAAGCGCCTCTACGGGTTTCAAGGTCCCGTCGGCCGGTGGAAAGTACAGGACCTGGGGGTGCAAGAGATCACGGGTCAGGTCATCGTGGAGGATCACGTGGCGGTGGTGGTGACGGACCGACGGGTGTTGGCCTTCTCGGCCTTCACCGGTGGGTTTTTCCCGGAAGACTTGCAGGCTGATGAGGTGGTGAGCCAGGTGGAAAAAAATGACAATATTATAATCCTGACGACCCCGGCGCGGCGACTGATCTTCCGCTCGCAACTGGCCGTGTGGAGGGAGTTGCAGTGAGGGACGGGTTTTCCCTGTTGTAAAAGAAGGAGAGATAGCCGGCTTTATGAATGGGGTCATCAATTAAACAATGGCAATTGCGTGATCCCCTACTGAATTGATTGGCCGTCCCCTTCCCAACCATGAGAAGATTCTTGGAATTCCCCGACTGGGAGTTTCCCTGCTCCGATCCAAAGCCCTGTCGTGCCGCTCTCAGGTGTTTCCACCCTTGCCCTCGCATGGTAAATTGAAGAGCCCGTCCGTTCCATCGAGGAATGGGCTGGGATCGCTCACCACTACAGCGGTATTTTGGAATTGAACGGTGAGCAGGCCACCAAAGAAATTCATCCTTTAGGCGCTATGAGCGATTCCGAAGAGGACCTTCACTTTCCAGAGGAAATTCAACCTGTCCGAAGGCAAAGGGGCCTGCGATGGCTGGCCATTCTGTGGGGATTTCTACTCTTTTTGGTTTTTTGCCCCACTCTCCTTCTCACGTATTGGTTCCCTTCTGAGTTGGTGCGCCCGGAGCTCGAGGCGCAGCTCTCTGAGCTGTTGGAAGGCGTGGTGAGGATTCGGTCTTTATCTTTTAATCTTTTGACGGGCTTGGAGCTGACTGATGTCGAGTTCACCAGACAGCAAGAACCTTTGGTGAAGTTGGGAGGGCTCACCCTGGATTACAGTCTTTGGGAGTTGCTCCAACAGCGGCTCAGGGTCAAGGAAGTTCGGATCGAGGGCGTGACCGTATCCTTGAACTTGCCTGGAATCCAAGTCGTGCCGGCACCACCCCGCGTTTTTTTGTGTTCAGGGCGTTATTTGTACAGAAAAGTACTTTCCTCCTCAATGACCGGACTCGTGAGTTGATCCGCATTCATCTCCACTCTAAAACGGGCATCCCCCGGCTGGACGGCTCGGATCGTCACCGTGTACGTCAGCTTCTCTTTGGGTGGTAGGCTGGCAATCGGGTCAAAGTTGACTTGCCGTCCCAGTACAACCAGCCTTCCAGTTGAGCCGGTGGAGGACTCGTATTTCATCCCCTCGCCCAGGGTGGCTGTCACCTTCAGTTGTGTCGCCGCCGCGGTCCCTTGGTTGGTGATCTCAATGGTATAGGTAGTGGTCGTGCCGATTTCCACCGGGTCAGGGCTGTCCGCCACTTCCAGCAAAAGGGCCGTCAGCCCCTTCACGACCGTACAAGCTTCGGCATTTTCCCGAAGTCCGCGTTCGGTCCTCACGGTCACCACATTGCAGTGACGGCCTTCAGATACTGCGCGCCCCGAAACTAGGAGTGTTCGGGATTCTCCTGGATCTACGGACCCGAGATTCCAGGTGATCCCCTTGGTGGTAGAATTATACGTCCCCTCGGGGGTTGAGCCTTCATACCGAATGCCCGCTGGCAACGTATCATTGACCACCACACCTGTAGCAGAAGCGCTCCCGGGGTTGCTCACCTCTATGGTGTAGGTCGCCGTCGTGCCCAAAAACCGGTTTGGAGGGCCGCTCTTTTGAATGGCAATGCTGGGTTGTTCAATCACCGTGTCACAGGCCGCTTGGTCAAGCAGGTCATTATCTGCGACCACTTTCGCCGTGTTCGTGAACGTGCCTAGTTCATCTGCCACAAAGACAAACGTTTCAGACACAGAGGCACCGGCCTCAAGGATCCCGATTGGACGAGCAATTTCCGGCTGACCCGAGGAATGGTGCATGCCGGCTGGCACGGTGTCCGTGATTTGGACACCCCTCGCCTCACCCGTTCCGGTATTCAGCGCGGTGACTGTGAAGGTCAATGTGTCTCCCACGATTCCCTTGTTCGGGCACCTCTTCGTTATCGAGAGGACGGGTTCCCCCACCAGGACGGAACAGATCGATTGGGCCTGGGCCCCGTCCTCTGACCTCGCCTGGGCTTCATTCGTAAAGGTTCCGCTGCGTGCGGGCTTGAGCGCGAAGGAAATGGATTGAGTCGACCCACCCGGGAGGTCTCCCAGATTCCAGATTAACGTTTGCCCCTTCATTGTTGCGGGGGGATCCGACCGGATGTACTTGAACCCGGCAGGCAACGGGTTCTGAACGATCACCTTGCTGGCATCAACTTTAGAGGTATTGCGCACCACAATGTTAAATCGGCCGGTATCCCCGAGGAGAATCGAGGGAGGACATTGCTGGTCGAGGGCGATGGATGGCGCGTCCCACTGAACGGTGGTAGTCCCCCGTGCGAGAACTCCGCTGACAGGAGGGCAACACTCGGTTCCCGGTTGTTCAGGTTTGACCACCAGCACGTCTACGGTGGTTTCCCCGGCCTGGGGATTTCTTTGGACCAATGTAACACTGACGGCTCCGTTTTCGTCCGTCTCCGTCAAAACCTCGGTTTGCTCGGTTTCTTCAAAATAAGCGGGTGGACCTGAGGTCACGTTCCATTTGACTTGGTACTTCGGCAGAGGCTCTCCGGTGGAGGCCTTTACCACGGTGGTGGTCAGGGTCCGTGCCGTGCCTACCTTTTGAGCACCATCTGGGGGAAACTCCCATTGGGCGTCCAGCCACTTCATGAGGGCGAAGGCGCTTTTCTTGGATTTCTCTTTAATAGTCGGGACCACGGCAATGAGATGAGTGGTGCCCTCACGAACCGAGGTGATCGTGATGGTCGCTTCTCCGTTCCGGTCTGCTCCCGAAATCGCAAAAGTATTTGTCATCTTCAGTTCCCGCATGAGGGGATCTTGGCCAACTTCCACGATGTCACCGACAGCCCCCGTGCTCCGGGCCAATATCCATTCTACCAACGCATTGGAAACGGGCTGGTCTTTGGCGTCTTTGACAAGGGCTGTGAAAGTCTGCTGGGTTTTGATTGGGGCGGTATGAAGGGCTGGTTCGACTGTGACTGTTGCAGGAGGAGAAGCAGGTTTGGAAAGGGGTCTGCCGTACTTGGAAACCTGCTCCCCGTACTGGAGGCCAGCGCATCCCCCGGCTCCCATCATTATTCCCGCAAGGAAAAGAAGGAGATGAACAACACCAGAGTTCCTACTCGTCTGTGCACTTCTCATGATTTCCTCCTGCTCCGCAACCAAACAAAATGCCCTGTCATCTCCAAAGGGCTCCGAATATACCAAGGTTCAGGTG
The DNA here is from genome assembly GCA_022572725.1 of Nitrospinota bacterium. Taxonomy (GTDB): domain Bacteria; phylum Nitrospirota; class Nitrospiria; order Nitrospirales; family UBA8639; genus JACZVJ01. Next base: position 36,814 of record JACZVJ010000008.1, read on the forward strand.
GAAGAAAGCAACCCCGCCATTCGGAGGATTTACGAAAATTCCCCCTCTTTCACCCTGATGCCTCCCACGAAACCCTAGTGTCTTGTAATCGGGCCGAATTTTTCCAGGGCCGGCCTCGGTGTGCCTCCAGAGTGAGCGACTGGAAGAACTTTAAACCGGCATGGGAAGTTAGCCCCTGTTCAGGAGCCATGGCATGGGGAGAATCTTTGCACCAGGACAGACTTTAGCAGGTTGTTGAAAAACCCTTTTGGCACAGGGGCAACACAGCACTCTAGGAGATCAGGGACGGCATCCGAGCGGCCCGCAGGATGGTCAAAAAGTCCGTCCTAGCGCGGCCGCAGCAGGTGAGGAGGTGAGGCGTACTCTGTTCGGTACGTCGAGTCTCCAAGCGCCGCGAGAACAAAGCTGGTGGACTTTTTCAACATCCTGCTAGGCTTGAGGGCCTGGCTGCTTAGGTAAAAGCGAGGCATCGTAACACTCTGGCTTTTGACATACAAGGCGAGGAGTCGTTTGTCTCTCCGGTCGGGGATTTGCCAAAATAGATTGTAGAGACCAGCAATCGAGAATTCGCTGTTGGTAGGCTCCCTCTCCCACGAGCCGGCTGTTGAAAAAACCCAAGGTGGGGGATGCGGGAAGGGGAAGCAAGGTATGCGGGGGAGTCTTGAAAAGGAATGTGTAGGTAAAGGTAGGGCCCTTGAAAAGGGGATCGCTTAATCGGCTTCGGGTTCAGAACTTCCGTGCTGGTGGGTGACTTTGTCCTCTGCGAACAACTCTTCCATTTCTTCCGCAATCATTTCCTCATCACTGGGGATAGAGACAACATTTAGTTCTTTCCGTACTTTGGGACTTTTGTCACCGGTGGAGCTTCCGGGGGGGTCACCGGGGTTTTCGGTCGGAGGCTGTTTTTCCGTGGTACTCATGGTGAAATTGACAAGGTGTCTTCGCTTCCTGCGGCTTATTCAAATGACTCCAGTGAAGACTGTTCTGGAAATTGATGGTGACAGGCTTTACAGGTCACAAAATATATGGACTCCCGCACTGACATCACGATACGGAAATCTAGATCGACTCCGTAGGTTTCACAGTGTGGGCAACCAATCTCCCTGAGATGGTAGGGAATATCGGGCTGAGTCCGAAGATAAAACTCCATGTCAGTATGCACTGGGAAGGTATAATAGCACCCCAAGCACGTGCCTTTCCACTCCCCACCATCCTGAGCTGTCCGACTGTCAATGCCAAAGCGGTTGGACTTACAAATGGCGCACTTGACCTGCCCCAACCGCTCTTCCACCTGTTTGACGGGTAAGCCTGACATCAGTAGTGCCTCGTCCATTCATCAAGATTCTACCGATAGTATAGGACCCTTCCCCCTGTTCCGCAAGATGGCGGGAGGCGAAGAAAGAATAGGGGGTTGGAAAGGGACATCACCAAGGCCGATTTTCTTTCCCCACCCTTCCTCCCGGAATCGGGTGGCGATCCTTCGTGCATACTCTCACTTCGAGTGTTTAAGGCGCCCATGACCGCCACTTTCCGTAACGTAATTCATCGACTCACTGAGCTAGAGGATCATGCCTGAGCTGCCTGAAGTAGAGGTCGTGGTCCATCAGCTCCGACTCCATATTCTCGGAGCTACTGTTAGGAAGATTTGGATTGGCCGTGAGGATATCATTCGTCAAGGCCTTTCCACCCTGGGCTGGTATCAGGGTGTCACCCTCACGGACATTCAAAGGTGTGGCAAATGCATTGTGATGACCTGTCTGCGTGGAACCCAACCAAGATACCTGGTCGCGGAGCTGGGAATGACGGGATTGCTGGTATTCCACAAGCAGGCGATTCCTGATGAAAAGCATACGCATATGGTCTTGTCCTTGGATGGAGGGCGCGTTCCCGAATTGCGTTATTGGAATGCCCGTCGATTCGGACGGTTGTACTTCCTGGATCAGCCAGGGTTGGACACATTTCTTCGGCGGCGGTTTGGCCTTGATCCTTTTTCCGCCAGCGAGAACCAGTTTGTCTCCCTGGTCAAATCCTGTCGCGGTCGGATGAAGGCGCTCCTGCTCAACCAGCAAAAGATTGCGGGAATTGGGAATATCTATGCGAATGAGATTCTGTATCGTGCAAGGATCCACCCCCATGCCCAGGGGGCACGCCTATCAAAGGCAAGGATTCACCAATTGTACGGCGCCATGCGGGAAGTGCTTAAAGAAGCCATACGCTACGGAGGATCGACTATCCGGGATTTTCGTGCTCCGGATGGAACCCCCGGGAGGTTCCAAGAGCGACATCAGGTGTATCAAAAGGCCGGACTTCCCTGCCCACGTGGGTGTAAGACCCTTCTCCGACGCCTCGTCACCGAACGCAGCTCGTTTTACTGCCCCACCTGCCAAGGGCGGAGTTAACCCCCAGCGATTACCGATCCACCAACCTAATGAATTCAAACCAGGGGCTAAGTCCCCTGGTTCACCATCTAAGAGGGGAAAAACTGCAAGATTGGATCTAGCCACATAATAGCCTCGCCCAATTTTGCCTTTTGTTGGGTCAAGACGGACTCTGCCTAAAAGTTTTCTAAGCAACAAGGCCGCCAACCGTCTGAGCAAGAAGCTTCGCGACTTTCGGTACCAAGGCCAGCCCGGTCGGATAATTAAATGAATGGAGCAACAACTTTACCCCGCCGAACCGGCTCCCTCGTCCTCATTTCAGGTAGGGGCTACCAGCCTCCCACTAACAGGTAATAGGGGATGGTGCTTAGGTATTTATTAAGCGATGCATGCGGCTTCAAGAATCAAGCAACTTCCTATTCAATAAACAAAAATGCTGTGCCTTTTTTTGCGGCATTGGTCGCCATCGTGACCCTTTATAATCCAGTGATGGCCGCTGATTCCCAAAAACCCAACATCCTCGTCATTTGGGGTGATGACATCGGCCAATCGAGCATCAGGGCCTATACGAAGGGCGAAAGAGGAGGAGGGGGGTACGCTCCCGACGGTCAAACGCCAACGTGACAGGCTTATCACTTCCAAGACCGCCGAACACAATGGCCGGATCGTCAAGAGAGAGTCATTTCTGACGGAAGAAGTTTTGAGATAGGGGGGTTAGGATTGGTAGGGCAGAAATCCCACCTAAAATTCCGGACGGGTCACCCAAGAGATTGTGGCCAAATTGTGACCAAAAATTTCACAAAGGATAGAATTCTTATAATGATCAGAATCAATAGAAGCCACGCAAGGTGTTGAATTTACAAAAAAACGGGAAAACCAACCGATAATCAGGCAGTTAAAAAAACCGCTACCCTTGTCTTGCCATGGCGAGAGTCGGGGGTTCGAATCCCCTTTCCCGCTCCAATCTTTTCAATAGGTTACAACAAATTTCCGCCGGCCCAAGAACTCAGTAATTTCCTCTTCCAACACTCGCTGCAGGAAGACTTGCGCATGTTTCCTTACCCACGCTTCCAGATTCTTCCATTTGACCCTTTATTCACCATTCCCCTTTGGGTTCTCCTCCTCATAGCAGTGCCTCCTTTTTGGAGCCGGGCCGCAGCACGGTGGGTTATGATCACCCGAGAGGATCCATCGCCTTTCTTTTGTTTCCACACCTTTGACGAACCTCTGTCCCTCTTTGAAAATAGCCATACGATGGGATAGTACAGGCCAGTTCAGGCAGGTTGCTCTCTGGACAGGGCTAGGAGGGTTTTGAAATATTCGAGTTCGTCCGGATGCAAAAAAGGCGCTATATCCTCGTATTTGGGCAACGAGGGAAATTGGCAAAAACAGAAATGAGCCCTAAACGCTTCTTGAGCTCTTTGGAGCGTGCATCCACCCACATATTGTTTCCCCAACAAATCAGACATTTCTCCCTTTCAGGGAAAGTCCCATGCGAAAGATCGCACAGTCCTGATCTTTAGGCTAGGGTCTAAGCAGGGTGTTTTCATTCCTCGAAATCGAGACCAGGATCCAATACCTTCCTCATTAAGGCCATGCTGGACATTCTAAAATAAAGTTTGAAAGACCACCAAGATCAGGAAGACAGTCCTAGGCGGAAATTTTAAGGATCGAAACTGACCCCCTATTCGGTTCACTAATCAGATCATAAGTAAAACGACGGAGACTTCATCATTTCCGCTGGTTTCGTCATTCACTCGAAACCCGGATTCCAGGGTAATGCCTAACTACCTGGATGCCCATCCGTCAGGCATGACGGATGATTTACTGAAAGAAACAGCCTCTCGGCGACGACGTTATGGTAAGTCCGGCTTTTCCTTTCAATACCCAAGCTGGATATCCACTTTCGTGATAGCTTTGTCAATTCGAAAAGCTGCTTCGGCATGGCCAGGGGGGAGCAAAAATATTTCCGGGCTGTTTGAAACACCGAACCCTTCGATGGGGATACCAATCCAGTTTTTATCAAATTTTTTATTTCCGTTCTCGTCATGATAAGCGGCAGCGGCATAGACACCCGGCTTAGACACCGCCAAGCAGAACCTTACGATTCCGTTCAAGGCTGGAGAACGTTTTCGTAAGAGTTTCCTGCCTTTTACCAAGAAGTCGTCCGGATCGGACCCATAAAGGACGACGGTAATATTCCCATCATCGCTACGTACGCCATGCACCATGACAGAGATGGCATAAGGTTCCTTATTGCAGCCTCCATCGGTCTCGGCTGCTGAGGCAAACGCATCAGGCATCAAAAGGGGGATTCCAAAAATTAAGAACCACCGGAGGGTGCGCATTGTGCTTGTGTTAAAGGGACCCTAGGAGTACGTCACGTAGTACTAATTAGGTGTAACTGCCAGGCACCATTTGCTTTCCGCCCTCTGGATTAAACCACATCACGGCTGCTTCTCCTCATCTGCCACATCGCCCCCCTCCCCCAGGTCCTTGCTGGAAGTCCCCCTTTCCCTTTGCAGCCCCTCCAGGAGAACCCGACGAAATCCCCCTCACAGCTTGATCGAGCCAAAGACCGACCAAGCGAGAATGCGTGAGTTCGGGGCTATCCTTATCAACACCGGACTTTACAGGATAATTGAGCACCCGAAAGGCAGGCCCACGAGATGTTCTCCGAGACTCAATATGGGGGCAATCCATTAAAGCTCTGGATTCTAGGCCGATTCAACCGGGGGGGGTTCGGGTCGGTTCATCCCCCACATCGCATGGCACCGCTGAGTCTGACACTCCGTCCGCCACCAATGTCAGAGCACCTTTTTCCAAACGGTACACCCGGTCCGCCGCCTCAACGAGTGCAGGTTGGTGGGAAACGGCCAGGATTGTCATCCCTCCACGAAGCTGCTGGAGGGTACGGCAGATCGCTACCTCGCTCTCACGATCCAAGGCATTCGTGACTTCGTCCAGAATAAGGAGCCTCGGTCGGTGCACGAGAGCCCTCGCGATCGCAATTCGTTGGCGCTGCCCTCCAGAGAGAGCAGCCCCTCGTTCCCCCACCGAACTGCGCAAACCCTGATGCCTCTGGGTGACAAAATCCCAGGCACCTGCGGCGCGCAACGCGGCCTCCGCATCTGCTTCGTTCATTCCTGGATCGCCGAGCGTGACATTATTCAGCACCGTGTCGTGCAGGAGCAACGTCTCCTGGGGTACGTAGCCAATCATCCGCCGCCAATGCTTCAGGTCGATCTTCTCAAGGGCCACGCCATCGACCTGTATTTCCCCCTGCTGAGGACACAACAGGCCCGTAATTAAGTCTATGATCGTCGTTTTCCCAGCTCCAGAAGGGCCGATGATCGCCACGAAGGAACCAGCTGGAATTGTCAGGGATGCATTCCACAACACCGGGGTCTTATCGAAGGTGAAGCTGACATGCTCCAGGCAGACGGCTTTGTGCAGTGATGGAAGCAGACCACCTGGTTCACTCTCGCGTGCCTCCCGCGCATCCTGAATCGCCCGTTGTAATGACCAGAACGCACTCTCATAGACCCGCATCCTCTGATAGTAACGCTGAGCCTTCGCCAGTAAGCCCAGCAGCCGTGCCAGCAAGAAGGCCAGGACAGTGACAGCCGCAAAAGGTAGGCCCCATTGCGTCATCGCCAAATAGATCCCAACCGCGATGACTGTCGCCAGTAGAGGCTCCTGCAGGGAGCCCAAGGCCTCCGTGCTCAATACTTCGCGTCGCAGGGCACGATTGAGTCTGCGGTTCTCCGACTCAAGTACAGTTCCGACCAGTTCTTCCTTTGCCATGGCCTTGAGTGGTTTCACGGACTGCAAGCTATCCGTGAGGCGGGTCAAGAGAGATTTCAACGATTGGGTTTGACGGACCCCGGCCCGTTGCGCCATACGAATAAGAAGATTCAAAGTGTAGAGAAGGGCAGCGCCGGCAGCCAGGGCACCTAGGGCAACCTTCCAGTCGATGATGAGAGCGACTGCGGAGTAGACCATCGCCTGGGTCAGCACGGCGAAGCCTGCCGTCCCCTGGAGATAGGCGTTGGAGACCCGAATGGCCTCAGTCCCTACGGCGTTGGCCAGACTCCCAACCGGTTGATGGAGGTAGTACTCCCACCGCGCCGCAAGCAGGGAGCGCAGGAGCGTCAGACGCAAATCCGTCGTGACGTGTGCGACTGTGTACCCAACCTGGGTCTTGGCCAGCAGGAGGAAGGCGCCCTTCAGCACCAGGCAGCCCACGATAACCAGCAGCAACGCACCAAGGGTGGGGGTAATACCTAGTGCAACAAGCCCCCCCAAAAGGGTACTGCCCGTTCCCGAGAGGGGGGTCGCAGCCCCCTGGGAGGACTCCCCAGTCACCGTATTGAGCACAGGGAATAAGAGCGAAAGGCCAATTCCTTCCACCAGCCCCGCCAAGACCATGGCGAGGAGGGTCATGGCGGTTCGCAAGGGATAGGCCCGGGAGATAGTCAATAGGAATCGCATGTAGGAAGTTGGAACCGGCCTTAAGTCGGCCGTTTCCTTTTCCAAGTCAATGAGGTAGGCCGCTGGGTTTGGTTTATGAGGTCACGCAGTCCTCACACTGCCACTTCATCCAACAGAGACTGGCATCCAAACTTGCGCGTGTGGAACCGAGCAGCATCACGGAAGCAACTGTGTGGGAGATGGCCAGAAACCCACGGTACCTCTGTCTACCTCACAAAGAGCTTTGCGAGGTCAATCAAATACACCTGATCCACACATCATTACAAAATGCCAGACCGGACCCTTGCGCGAAGTGAGGCATGACAAAGCGGTACTTCGTGAATCTCGTCGCCCAGGGTTTTGGTCAAAGCCAGCCAAAGCTTTGCAAACACAGTCTTCGAAGGAACAAAGGGCATGGATTCTCACCAAACTTTTACCAGAGGCCAGGCGTTTGACGACGGATCAGTCTGGGGCGGGCAAACCCTTCAGCTCTAGCTCATGCCTCTCGAGAGGTGAACACGGATCCGCTGACGGAGGAAAATGCCTCACAAATCTGATCAACCTGCTTGGTGGTATGAGCGCCACTGACACTGCAGCGAAGCATGCTATCGCCGTTTGGAGCCGCAGGCGGCAGGATCAGGTTCACGTAGACACCGCACTCAAGAAGCCCCATCCAAAACGCGATGGCCTCCTCCTTACTTGAAAGCCTGGCTGCGACGATTGGGCTGACCTCTGGGCCTAACTTTAACCCTATGCCCTGCAACTGCTCATACAGGCGATGGGCGTTTGCCCACAGTCGGGAGCGCAAGTCAGGGCGCTCCTGGAGGATTTTGAGAGCAGTACGGGTAGAGGCAACGACCGAGGGAGAAGGTGAGGCAGTAAAGATATACGGACGGCTGATGTAGCGAGTCAGTTCCAACTCAGGGTGATTGCTCACGCAAAAGCCTCCCGTCCCTCCAAGACTCTTACTGAAGGTCCCAACAATAAAATCCACCCTCTGCTCAACGCCTGCTTCCTCAGCCAGTCCCCGCCCTCGTTTGCCAAGGACACCCAAGGAATGCGCCTCATCCAAAAGAAGATAGAAACCGTATTCCCGTTTCAGAGCCGAGATTTCCGCTACCGGCGCACGGTCACCCAGCATGCTGTAAATTCCCTCGATAATGATCAGGGATTTCGAGGTTTGGTCACCCAATCGTCGAAGTCGCTTGTCCAGATCACCCACATCGTTATGTCGGAATCGAATGACTTCAGCCCCGCTTAGCCTGCATCCATCATAGATGCTTGCATGGCAATCGGCATCCAACAAAATGACATCACCCGGCCCTGTAAGAGCTGATAGGATTCCAAGGTTGGCCAAATACCCGGTCGAGAACACGACGGCAGATTTTCGCCCGAAAAAGTCCGCCAGCTCGCGCTCTAACGCCATATGACCTGCAAAAGTGCCATTGGCCATTCTCGATCCAGTAGTCCCGGTGCCCTGTTCTCGGACAGCAGTCAGCGCGGCTTCGATACATTGAGGGTCAAAGGTAAGGCCCAAGTAGTTGTTAGTGCCGGCAAGTATGGTACGCCGCCCGTTCACCACCGCTTCGGTAGGTGAAATCACACGTTCGACAACAACCTTGAAGGGATCGCCACCACCCTCTCCAAGAGCTTTTTGGGCCTCGGCAAGCTGATGGAATTTTCGCAGGAGGGCCATTAGCGTGGAATGGTCAAGTGGTGAATTTGCCCAGCCAAATCTCTCACAGTACGGACCTCGGGGAGAATGTTTAACGGAATCGATATATCGAATCGGTCCTCGGCCTCCAGCAGAAGCTGCATGGACTTCATGGAATCAAGCCCAAGATCTGCAACCAGCTCCGTTTCTTCATGGAGAACCTGACCATCACCCGCGTACGGCTTAAGGACTTCATAAAGCCCAGCAAGGGTATCTTCGTAGCCCGGCATTAAACAAAAACCCTCTCCATACCGTTATCCCTGAGCCAAAGCGGAGCCAGCGATGGCTGGCCCCAAACCTAGAGTGCGTCGCAAACCCTCTTCCAGGGAAAGCTGAGGAACCCAGCCGGTCGCACGGTAAAATTCATCATTGTCGCATACCCAGTTGGGATGCTGCAGTTCCCGAACCTTCCCTGGCGTGAGCATCGGAGCGTATCGGAACACCCGAGATAGCAGGGTGTTGGCCTTTGCCAGCAGATCGAGCACAGGGACAGGGACTCTTGCATGGAGCACCCTTCTTTCGCGCACCTGAGCGACGGTGTTAGCGACTTCACCCCAAGTATACCCATTTGGGTGTCCGTCGTGCAGTTCAAATGTCTGCCCGGCGAACACCCCACCTTTCAGACATCGCAGGACAGCATCGGCTAGGTCCTCGACATGTAGCAATGAGAACCGCATATTGGGTGGTCCTAAGATTAGAGCCACACCTCTTCCCATCCAGCCAAACAAGCTATCCAACGCCCGATTCCCGAGGCCATACACTGCCGGCGGCCGTAATATCGTCCAACCCATGCCAGCTGCCCCAGACGCGAGTGCCATCTCACCTTGACGTTTACTGGAGGCATAGGGAGAAATATCTGGTTCACGCGCCGCCAAGGAAGAGATCAACAAGAAACGCGGCAAGGGCTTTTGCTTGGCAGCAACTTGAGCCAGCCTCGCCACCCCACCAACGTTCACACGAATGAAATCGGCCTTAGAGGATGCTTGAACGAGACCTGCACAGTGGATCACGATGTCCACACCAGCGATGAGTCGACAGAGGCTTTCGCTGTCCTCTAGGGTCCCGTCTATCCACTCCGCCGCTAGGCTATCTTTACGGGCTTTTGAGGACGCTGGACGCACGAGTGCCCGAACACGCCACCCTTCAGCCGAAAGTCGGCGTGCCAGCACGCTTCCGATAAACCCTGTTACCCCGGTTAAAGCAACGGTGCCGGTCATCGACTCAAGAGCCATTAGCCATCAAGCCATGTTCGCTGAATGGCTATCTCTTGATACAATGACGGTCTGAGCCAGATCTTGCCAATCGACCCGGTTCAGAAAATCCTCCCGTGACTTCGAGCGCGAAAGTTTTCCGGAAGAGGTCCGTGGCAAGGTACGAGGCGGGACTAACTCGATCACACAGTCAACGCCAAGGTCTCGGCGTATCAGACTCTGTAAGCACTCTATGAGGTCGGCGCGCTTGATGGAATCAGACTCTCGGCTCTGGACAACCATGACCGCAAAATCCTCTTCATTCGGGCCTGCCACAGAGAACGCACACGCGTCACCAGGCCGCACCTCGGCCACCAGTTCAGCTAAATCCTCGAGGTCCTGCGGCCAAATGTTCCGACCGTTAATGATGATCAAGTCTTTCTTTCTACCAGTAACCACGATGTGGTCCTGGATCTGATAACCAACATCTCCGGTATCGAGCCATCCTTCCGGAGAGAGGACCTTCTCGGTTTCCAACGGATCCGAGAAATACCCAGGCATGACACTTGATCCCCTCACGTAGATCGTACCGCAGTGCCGATCCGGCAGTTCGCGCCCCTCACCATCCCGAATCACCACCGCGACGTTCGGGAGGGGCTTCCCACATTTAATAAATGTGGTGGTGTGCTCTTCCCCCCCAATGCTGCATTCACTGCCTAATGGCAGGGCTTCCTCGTTCATAGCAAGGTGGCTTTTATTCACGCGATCTGCCT
>JACZVJ010000009.1 GCA_022572725.1 Nitrospinota bacterium
CAATCCTGCCGAACTCCCCAACGACTAGTTAATGGGTGGGCACCTAAATCTGAGTCACAAAGAGGGATGGTTGCCCGACGAGACAGTTGAAGCGGAAGAATTTGCAACGACTCTGACTACTTTGAGCGGGCAATTTTCTTTAAAAACCCAGAGAACAGCCAGGACTCCATCTTGTTTAGCTGTGCTGAATCCCACATTGAGATGTTTTCGAAATTAGCTAGCAGTGATCAACCGAGTTTTGATATACGGCTATCAGTTGATTTCAAGTCCCGGAAGTTTTATAAAAACGTGCGGTGCAAGAATGCCGTACGATTCAAAGACAATACCTTAGCCAATAGCTCCTTTGACCTAGTAGGAAGAAAGGTGTCTTTTGGAAATGACTTACACATCATAGAAGGCAGATTGACTCGTATTGCCTTGTCTTTCCCATATGATCGCGGTTCCTCACCCTCTCGATTTATCAATATTCCAGACGGGGCTGACGGAGCTATCGTTGAACCGTGGCATATCGGACTCAGAACCGACCTTGTTTCGTCTCGCGAAAAAAGAGGGAATTGAATGACTCCTTTTGGCCGATAGCAGCGATTGGCCTTAGGACAGTAGCACTCGTTTCAAGGGTGCAAGCATGGACATATTCCAGTTGCCGTCTAACAATTTGTTGGAGCGGACGCATTTACAGTCTCCTCCTCTTGCTACCGCAATCGTCGTCGCTGTAAAGGGCCGCTCAACAATGCGTTAGGCGGTCCTATTGTGATAGTGACAGAGTGAACTTGGAGGTTTAATCATCAGTGCCGATCATTGTTAAGCATCGCTCCAATCTTGAAGTCTGTTCGGTTAGCCGCGCAGGCATCGGTATGGTTCAGTCTGTTGTCGAGCAAGCCAAATGGAATATCGGTGATAAGATTGAGGTTGGTTTTATCGGAAACGCCAAATGCTTGCTCCTTCGATCGGTATCGAGCGAGGACGGATTCAAGCTGGCCTATGCCAACACTAGGAAAAAACCGGTGGTAGAGTTTTTGTTAACGCATTCATACGTAACTATCTTTCAGCAATCGTTGAGTTACCCAAGAAAAATCTTCCCCCAGTATTTCTCAAAGGTTCGGAATGGAACATCGCGTTGTTGCTGGAACCAATCGACTGGAGTACCGCAGAATTCACCAAGACGGGTTCCAACACGCTCGCGAAAGACGCTGTTGGAGTTTATGAACTACTCGGAAACGGAGATATTGTGTTGCGAATCGGCCAAGGCAAGATTAGAGATCGAATAAATGCGCATCTACAGGATCCAAGATTCACCCAACCCACAGTAAAGACGTTCCGTTACTTGCCTCTTCCAGATTTAGTAGATTCGCAACTTATGGAGAGGATTCTTATCGAAAAATATGAGAACGATATCGGCGTGTTGCCTCGCTTTCAAGAAATTCGAGCATGACAAATTAAGGATACAGAGTTATTGGTCTGTTGGGTGAAATAGTGGACCGACCCCGATTAATCTAAATAACCTATCAAAACACTTGTGAAAATCCCCTAACCAGGCAAATTCAGCCGACCTCCTACGTCGGAGGCTGATTTGCGACGTTAGACGGCACACGTTGGCCAGATCGAAATCCGACATCTCGAACTCCGCGATTCGGATCTTCCTCCAGCGCGTCGGCGAGTACTACGATCAGGCGAGGGGCTTTACCAAGTTCACGCCGACCAAGGGCCAAAAGGCTGAGCTTGTCGATTGGTTTGCGCGGGAATGCTGCTTCTGCGGGACTGAGATTACCGCCGAGCACTTCACGCAAGATCATCTAGTCCCGATGAACAAAGACTCGCTCGGACTGCACGCTTGGGGCAATGTCGTCCCAGCTTGTCGGCCATGCAACCGCGACAAGCACAGGAAGGACTGGCGAGCCTTCCTTCAGACGAAGTGCGAAGGCGATCTCCTCCTATCCAGACAGCGCCGGATTGAGGCGTTCATCGAGGAGAAGCAATACGAGCCCGACCTGCAAATCGCCGACTTCGCAGATAATCTCTACTCCGACGTCGGCGAGGTCGCCATGACTTTGATCGACCTGCGATTCAAACAAGCGCAGGAAGCGATCCAAGCGCTCCTGGCGGGGAAGGGCGCCGCCTAACCAGGCGCTGCAGCTGACAGGCTCGGTCGGCGCCGAAACCAAACTTGGTAGACTTACGGAGTACCCGGCGTTCAAGCCACAGGCAGCAGTGCGCCGCCTGCAGCTGAGCGCCCAGTCCGTTATGTGTCAAGAGTTTCAAGGAATGAGTAAAATAACGGGCAGAGTCTTTTCCCACCAGAAATGTAAAAGGTTCTGTGAGTTGAAAATAATCAATCTGGTTATACTAATTGGCCTTAACCAACTTCAGAAAAGGAGATCGCCATGACTACCAGAGGTTATATAAGATATAGAAGTGACTATAAGTATCAGCTAGCTGAGGGTTATGCGGTCAGTATTTCCATTAAACCGAAATCTGATATCCAAACAGAATTTATTGATTTAGATACTACCGGGAATTTAACGGTTAAAATGGGCTATGCCTGGGATGGTCCTTCCGGGCCGGTAAAGGACACAAAGGAGAATATGCGTGCGTCCCTGGTCCACGATGCACTCTATCAGCTAATGAGAAATAAAAAGCTCAATTCTAGAACGCATAGAAAGACAGCGGACAAGGAGTTTAAAGATATATGTAAGGCCGATGGAGTGTCTAACTTTTGGGCATCAATTTATTACAAGGCTTTACGAAAGTTCGGAAAGCCTGCTGCCAGTCCGGAGAAGAAGAAAAAGGTAATTCGTGCTCCGAGGGGGTCATGAAATCACTACGTATAACCATCGGATTAAGATTGAGCAAAACAGCATTCTTTCTTCGTACACCGCCTTTGAGATTTCATTCTTTTTTCAAATGCAACCTGTTTCGGTTTGATGCTGTTTTGCCAACTTATCCAAGGCGTTAGGCAATAAGGCAGAACCGGAGAGAAGCTAGTGAATGAACCAGCACAAAAAAGTAACAAACGACAGCGTGCAGATAAAATAAAGCAATATAGATGCAAAAACTTAATTGCTGTTATAGAAGATCCACACGATATAAAAAACTTCTGAACTGTAATAAGGAATGTAAATGCCTTAGGTGTGGAGAAGGCTTATATCGTAGACCCACGGAAAGCCTTGCCCGATGATTGGCAAGAGATGAGGGGAAAGAAATCACTGACATCAACATCGGTTTCCGCAATAAAATGGAGCTTCGTAAAGAGGTTTGATAGTACCGAAGCGTGTCTCCAGCACTTGGAGAAAAACCTGTTTGTATCTATTGTTACATCGCCACATGTAAAGGGGCATAAAAATGTGATTTTGCACGAGGGCGACTATACCCAGCATGCCAAACTAGCCGTATGGTTTGGAAGTGAGTCGAGGGGAATTAGCGATCTCGCCGTAAAACGCAGTGAAATGTGCGTAAGCATACCAATGCTCGGCATGATCGAAAGTCTAAACCTGGGAACAACGTCAGGAATTGTTTTATATGAAATTACAAAGCAACGGCGTGAGTATCAGAGAAAATACAAGTATAAAAATAGACGCGGTAGAAAATATATTGCCTAACAAGGCGCTCGTTCGGACGCAAACTACGCTACGCTTCGTTTGCGCCGCACAGCTTGATCGTTAGTCGCCTGACAAACCCACACCCTTTTGCTTGACAAGGCTTCCGCTCAAGCGTAGAGCAATTGTTAACTAACGAGGAGGAATACAATGTCTGCAATTTTACTCAACTCTCAAGCTGATGCGGTCACTGCTGCGTTGGGAAATGGAAACGACGCCATCGTCACCGTATCGGTTCTGGCCGCCGACGGTACGATCGGGACCGGTCTCGGTATCGGGGATTTTACAGTCTACACAAGGGTCCAAGCGCCTGGAGGCGCAGGACTTCAAATCAACAACGTTCTTGAGGGTGGCGACCCGGGTTTCTATAATATCCATCTCATTCCCATGGGGGGCACCAACTGGCAGAACGGAACCTACATCGTCGGCATCAAGGTGGAGAGGGGCCGCAAGATTGGATTCACAGTTGCAAAGTTCGAAGTCACCTAAGCTCGTATGAGATGTCTTCCAACGCTGATTACGACAACACAATGACGCGTCTAACAGCCGCTTCAACTTGACGGTCCCCTGCGGGGCCCGCAAGTTAAGCTCAATGTTAGCAATTAAATGAGAGGACTGTAGCCGTGCCTGAAGTATCACGATTTTTCGGAATCATAATCAGGATGTTCATATGATGAACATAATCCTTCTCATTTTCACGCTGAATACTCAGGCAGGAAGGCTGTATTTGATTTTAAAGGAAACATACTTAAAGGAGATCTTGCCTCAAAAACAGCCACCAAACTCGTACGTGAATGGGTTGATCTTCATGTATCTGAGCTTGAAGAGGATTGGAAGTTGGCAAGAGAAAGCCAAAATCTCAAGAAAATCAAACCTTTGACATGAGGGTACAAGTATGTGGGATATGAATGAGGTAATAAGTATTAATTATAAAGACGGCTACACTTTCCATATAGTGTTTGATGATGGCGTGGCCGGAAATATTGATTTATCGGAATACACAAATAAAGGGCCTATATTTGCCCCATTGAAGGACAAGGACTTTTTTAGAAAGGCAACTATAGAGGGGGGAACAATATCCTGGCCAAATGGTGCCGATATTGCACCTGAAACATTGTACGAGAAAATAAATTGCTAACAGCAAGTTCCAGCCGACAATTAAAAGCGGGGCGGCTTTTCCGTTCTACCCCCACCCCCTGCCGCCACTTTTAATTGCGGCTGAACCTGGACGTTAGGCACACAAAGCAAAAGGAGAAAGCTATGAACATCAAGTTTCTAATTGCGAGTATTATTATTGTGGCCATTCCCGTCCTTAGTGGTTGCCCCCGTCCTGGGCCCGATTCGCCATATATCCCAGAACCACGGGCGAAAATGGATTTCGATAACACATCTACGGTGAATGTAGTAACCGGTCTAGGAAAAGATTGCGTGACCGGCAAAAAAGTTGAAGTATGGGCCCTAATCACCGGAGGGCCTGACGGAGATTCAGTGAGTGTCGAAGGTTATTGTGGTCATACTCAGGTTGCAAACACCGTTGTAATAGTTCCGAGAGATAATTGGGCTGATGTCAATTTCGATCGAAAACTGCAGCCAAATGATCAAGAAGCGGGGTGTTTGGTAACTCCCATATTTATCAATCCAGGAAATCCTTCAACTTTTCGTGCAAGTTGTAAATTTGAATAAAATGTTCCGAGCATTCTCACGAAATAGTTCGACTCCCAGCTAATTGGGAGAGTGCTAAGAGACCTTGGTAAAGCAGTACGTTAGTATCAGTGCCTAACCAGCCAATCGAGGCGGACCGGATAAAGTGCTAGCGCGCTTTTCCGGCCACTCATTGGTGCCGTTGGGGCATGAAAGAAATATGGCAACTGGACGCAGCAAAAAGATCGTCGGGCAAACCGGCGAGTACCTCGTCGCGGCGGAGCTCTCACGCCGCGGGCTGATCGCCACCACGTTCACCGGTAACGTGCCTCATTACGACATCATCGCGTCCGACGAAACCGGCAGACACGTTTCCGTCCAGGTGAAATCCAGCCGGAGTGCATCTTGGCAGTTCGTCAGATTTGGGGTCATGTCAGATTTGGGGTCAGGCATGAGTATTGACTTATTTGTTGAGCCGGCCTAGGCTGTGGGTCCGGAACCAAGGGGTCGGAGTGCTTGAAAGCATCCCTCTGTGGTGTTGTTCGACCACGAGGTAAGTGGGAGGGCGATCACCGCGATCCGCGAAGGGACGGAAAAAGGGGCGGCCATTGGGAGTGAACACGTTCAAGAGGTGATGGCGCGTAGGATACAACGGCGGGTGACGCGATTGGGGTATGGCGGTGACCGGAAGAGCCAGGCGTATCGGAGGTGGAATAAGGAATCGAATCAAACACTCTGACCTCTTGTTTCCCTCCTTCATGTGTTGAATCGGGGCGGGAAGGGTGTGCGAAGCCCGGTCGATTCGTTGTGAGGTCGGGGGGCATATACGGAACCATAGATGACCCAGGAAGAAGATAGACAAAGGGCTGAAATGCCACAAAGACGTTCAAAGACGACAGGTTACGCGGTTCATTGTCAAGCCAATTCCAGGGGCTTATTCTGCGCAACCAGAAGACTCAGGGACTTATACAGAACAAGGTCATCATTGTTAGGCGTCTTGAAATCTGTAACGCCATAGGTTACAGTTTAAAGGTGTGATCCGTGGATTTAAACACAAGGGGTTGGGCAAGTTTTTCCAGGCCGGCTCCAAAGCAGGCATCCAAGCGCAACACGCTGAACGGCTACGCCTTATCTTGGGCCGTCTGAGCGCTGCAACTGCCCCCAAGGATATGGCACTTCCGGGATTAGATCTTCATCCTCTCAAGAGCAACAGAAAAGGCACCTGGGCCGTATCGGTCAGTGGGAACTGGCGAGTTACGTTCAAGTTTGTTGGAAAGGACGCTGAATCCGTTCATTACGAGGATTATCACTGAGAGGTCATAACGATGCGCATGCACAACCCACCTCACCCCGGGGAAATCATTAAAACTCTTTGCTTGGAACCACTCGGTGTGACCGTCACCCAGGCAGCAGCGGCTCTGGACGTAAGCCGGAAGACTCTCTCCGCCATTCTCAATGGTCATGCAGGTATTAGTCCTGAGATGGCGGTCCGCCTTTCCATTGCCTTTGGAACATCCGCTGAGAGCTGGCTCAACCAGCAAACGCAGTATGACTTGTGGCACGCCGAGCAGCGTCGCAAGGAACTTCGGGTCGCCAAGCTCGTAGCTGTGTAGTTTGACGCCTAAGAACCATAATAAGAACCAAGGGGTCAGAGTGCTTGAAATCATTCCCAATGCCTTGGGGCACCCGGATCGCGTGGTGATCCCGCATGAGGAGTATCTGGCATTGGGAGAAGAGAATGAAGAGCGGCGGCGGGCCTCTGTGGCGTTGTTCGACCACGAGGTAAGCGGGAGAGCGATCACCGCGATACGCGAAGGGACGGAAAAAGGGGAGGCCATTGGGAGTGAACAATTTCAAGAGGAAATGGCGCGTGGGATTCAACGGCGGGTGACGCGATTGAGGTATGGCGGTGACCGGAAGAGCAAGGCGTATCGGGGTGTGGAATAATGAATCGAATCAAACACTCTGACCCCTTGTTCATTTCGCGCGCGTTAAGGGTGACGGCCAGGAGCGTGGCTGGAACCAATAAGCCCTCGGCCTGCAGCACAGCAGCGGGCCGTGTTACATGGCTTTCTTTTTAAGGGATTACATGGCTACAGCGTTAACCCGGCAGCCTGCCAAGTCACTCGTGAATTGTGAAGTCTCCTATGTTCAGCGTGAAGGAATAGACTTTCAGCGCGCGGTACGACAACACGAGGGGTACTGCCGAGCTTTGAAGCAGATGGGGGTGGAAGTTGAGACTCTTCCTCCAGAAGATCCGTACCCCGACAGTGTCTTCGTCGAGGACAACGCCATTATTCTCGATGAACTCGCCGTGGTCACGTCGATGGGACCTGGTTCAAGGCAGGGCGAGCCGGCTCTTCTCGTTCCTGTTCTTTCCCGATACCGTCGTATCGTGCACATCGCTCCCCCTGCCACAATTGAAGGCGGCGATGTCTTGCGAATTGGAAAAACGTTATACGTAGGGCTGTCTGCCAGGACTGATCATGCGGGGGTGGAAGCCCTGCGTGCTATTGCCGAGCCTTTCGGCTATGTGGTGCATCCCATTGAAGTTCAAGGTTGTCTCCATCTTAAGACGGCCTGTGCTCCGCTCGATGACGAGACCTTATTGGTTAACTCTTCTTGGATCAACGTTGAGGCGCTGGGCTCATTCCGGCTACTCCCCGTCCCGGCCAGTGAACCGTTTGGGGCGAACGTGCTGAGGTTGGAGCGTGGTGTTCTCGCGAACGCCTCGTATCCTTTGACTCTCAATATGATCGAGGCTCAAGGGTATCCTGTCACAGGGGTTGACATTAGTGAATTTTCGAAAGCTGAGGCAGGACTCACGTGTTTGAGCCTCATGATCGATTCTAACCATGTCATGAGCGGATCAACCTGATGACTTTGCCTACGTCACATTTATGGATTATCCCGGCGGTTAGCGAAAAAAGCCATTTTTTCTTATAAAGATGAACCCAACGAACGGAGGGTTGATGGCGTGAAAGAAATTAGCGAGGAAGGAACGGAGCGTTTCACCGTAATCAAATCGAGACAGTGCAATATTGCTTTCGTTTAGCTCGCCTCGTGCTGGAGAGGTGGGGGCACCCAGCGCTTCATCTGACTGTGCAACTACATGCAGGGTTAAAATAGTACCAGCAATCAGATCAGCCTTCCTGTATTCTCTGCCCTGGTCGTCTGTTGCAATGCGCAGTTCCCCTCCCTACAATCCCCCTTTGACGTTTGGTTATGGCACGGCAAAAAAAATCTCCACCTAAAGGGTCTCACCCCAAAACCTCTCGGGCAAATGGTCAGGTGGCCCTCGGTGCGAAGCGCCGTTTTCAGAAGAGGTTGTTGAAATGGTACCAGGAGCATGGCCGGGACTTGCCGTGGCGGCGGACCTCTGATCCCTACAGGATTCTGGTTTCTGAGATCATGCTTCAGCAGACGCAGGTCGATCGGGTGATCCCGAAATACCATGAGTTTTTGGAACGCTATCCCACCTTGAAGGATTTAGCAGCGGCGAAGCCTCAGAAGGTGCGGGAGACGTGGTACCCTCTTGGGTATAACATCCGGCCCTATCGCTTGCACAGCATTGCCTGCGAGGCGGTGGAGCGATATGGCGCAAAGATCCCCAAAGATTCTGATAAGTTGCAGGCGATGAAGGGGATCGGGCGGTACACCGCGGGGGCCGTCCGTTCATTTGCGTTTGGTGAAGATGCTCCGATTCTGGATACCAATGTCATGCGGGTGTTACATCGAGTCTTTTTGGGGAATGGCGATCCCAAGGCCCAAAAGACCAAATTATGGGCGATGTCTGCGGAGCTTATCCCCAAGGGGAAAGGCTATGATTTCAACCAGGCGCTGATGGATTTTGGGGCGATGGTCTGCACGGCCAGAAATCCTTACTGCCTTCTTTGCCCCATGCGCGAGTTTTGCCAGGCCTACCCTGTGGAAACTCGATAATAGTTGTTGCCCAGACTTTTCTCAGTTGAGCTTTCAACTTCTGCTTTCGACGTTAATGCATTTCTTCTCCCCCTTTCACCCACACTCCTCCACAGGGGGGAAGTAGATCAATTGGGCGTGATGTCACCCGGCGGGGTATAGGGGGCTCATTTTCTACAATGGCTCACAGGGAATGGATTCAAGTTGCCGCGGCCCTAATTGAGCGGGAAGGCCGGTATTTAATTACCCGCCGGTATGCCGATGCTCACCAGGGCGGGTTGTGGGAGTTTCCTGGTGGGAAACGGGAACCTGGTGAGACCTTGGAATCATGTGTTCAGCGGGAGGTGCGAGAGGAGTTGGGTATTGAGATTACCCATCCGACCCTGTTTACCGTTCTCCGGCACGACTATCCTGGGAAATCCGTCGAATTGCACTTTTTTTCCTGTTCGATTTTGCACGGGGAGGCCCATTCTCTTGGTTGCGCTGATTTCCGGTGGGTGAAGCCTGAGGAATTGGCTCGATTTGAATTTCCGCCAGCGGATGCCCCTATTGTCCAAAGCTTAGGAGGCGGTCCGAGATTAGATTGATCTACTGCGGTTGCACCGGATTTGGCCAGATTCTCCGATCCTTTTCGTTCAATAGGCCCCACTATTCGCCTCAAACGATCGAAAAATCTGACTCAAACCGGCACAACCTCGCGACGATCACTAATCTCGGACAGCCTCCTATTGGGCTTAAGCAGTCGCGCGGTGAAAAAGGTTTGTGAAGCGTAAAGCAGAAGGAACAACCGATGTGTCTAGCCCCTTCTCTTCACTCATGACTCTTTACTTTCAGATTCCGCGATTCCCATGCAATTTCCTATCAAGGCCAAGTTAAAGGATGGCACTCCTGTTGAGTTAGTTCTTGCGGAGAACGATGACGTCGCGGCTGTTCAGGACCTCTACCGTGTTATTGTTGAGGAGGGGACCTCGTATCCCCATCAACACCCGCTGGACCGGGAAGGGGTGGTGGACTATTGGTTTCGGGGAAAAACCACGATTGTGGCCTACTCAACAGAGGACCCGCGGGCGGAGGGCTTGTTGGGAGCCTTTTATCTTAAGCCCAATTGGCCTGGACGTGCGCGAAAGGTGGCCAATGCCGGATTCATTGTGGCGCCGGCCTGGCGGAACAAAGGGCTTGGGTGGTTGCTGGGCGCCACGATGTTGGACTATGCCAGGAGTTTAGGGTACCACAGCGTCATTTTTAATTTGGTGTTTTCCCAGAACCCAGTAGCCAGGGCCCTGTGGGTGAAGTTGGGATTTAGCGATTTGGGAGTGATCCCACGTGCGGTGGAAAATGCAGATGGTACCTATCAGGATGCGGTCATTATGTTTTGCTCTCTCAAATGAACGCCATTAGTCCTGCGGGTGGAATGGCTTGTGAGTTGTTGTCGAGAGTGATTTAGGGCTCAATTGCTTATGAAGGTGGTCTTGGACATTGAAACGATCCAAGCTCCGAGAGAGGAGTGGGCGCGGCTGGTGGGGATTGATTCTGTGACGGTGGAATCTTGCTCGGAGGACTTGCCCTCGGATCTCTTTACACACGCCGAGGCTCAGGAACGGCTCAAAAAGGAGGACGAGCTTTATGAACGCTCCGCATTTGATGCAACCTTTAGCCGTGTTGTCTGTGTTGGTGTTTTAATGTTCTCGGACGCCATGGTGCCGCAAGGGGCCATCTGCTGGCATGGTGCGAATGAGCGGGAATTGCTTCGCCTGTTTTGGGCGCGTTTGGGGGACCCTCGCCCCTCGCTGTTTATCACCCATAACGGGCTTGGGTTTGATCTGCCGTTCCTCAAAAAACGGTCCGTTATCCATCAAGTCAAGCCTTCAATAGAAATTAGCCTTGCGAGGTTTCGAACGGAGCCGGTGTACGACACGATGGCGATATGGAGTAATTGGGAAACTCGGGGGTGGGTCAAGCTGGATGTGTTGGCGAGAGCCTTAAACGTGGAGGCCAAATCGGGAAGTGGGAAGGAGGTGGCGGAGATGTGGGCGGCCGGTCGGGGTAAAGAGATCGCCGAGTATTGTCTCCAAGATACCTATGTCACCTACGCTTGTTACCAACGCATGACCTTCCAGAAACCACTTCCTCGGGAGGAGATATTACGGAACACCCAATTGATAGAAACCTCTTAATGACGGCCTGTCCGTTCTTTTAACCGCTCGATCTCGACTTTTTGCTCTGCCAATTCCTTTTTTAACGCCCGCAGTTCTTCCATTACATTTTGAGTTTCCTTGGATCCTTGTGTTATCGGCCCCTTGGAAATTCCTGACCTTTCCGACTTCAGGGGCCCTGGCACCTTTTCGATTTTCCCCTCTTTGGTAGCCGAACCCATCCCGCCGATTGGTCCATTTTGTTCGATACCTTGATCCGCTTGCTTTGTGATCGGTGCCTGAGGTTTCGCTTCTTGTTGAGGAGGAAGCTTCGCGAGGTATCGGTAATCGATCACCAGTCGATCTGGGCCGGATGTGCCATGGAATCCTGATTGGCTGTCGCGTGTCCGGGTGGCTTCTTCTGGAATGAATAGAGTTGTTCGTTTATAGATCCCAGTTGGATCGGAACCCAAGGCGGCCCGTGCCCTCTTTGGTTCCCCCTGCGCGGCTTGTGGAGTGTACGCGAGGGTCAAATACAGTTCGTTCCCACCTACCCACATGGTGCCTTGTGTAGTCTTCAGTCCCCCTGCACCTTGGTTTTGGATCCAAACAGTGACCTGTTCTTCGGGAGTGACCAGGGAAAAGGCCTTCCGAAGGTGCGGGGTCAATACTTCCACCTGTTCGTCGGAAAAAACTCTTTGGGGCTCGGAGTTGCCCCCTATAAGTTTTTGGAGCATCCCCACCCGACGTTGGACATGGACTCCTTTAAGGATCCGGGCCAGAATTTCTGGTTCTAGATTTACAGGATGACTGGCCTGGTAGGTTTCATCAGGTACGGTCACCAGAGAAACCTTTCCCTGGGGGCCTTGGTAAATTTCGGTCTTTACCCGTGGGGTCCATGTGCAGCCGGTCCCTTCCAGACAAAGTATTGAAACAAGGCAGATTGGTATAACGGCTTGGAGAGCTCTCCGCTGCATGTGTGAACCTCTGCCTTAGATTACCAAAAGATTTTGTAGGAGAAAACGCGTTTTTAGGGAGAGACCAAATGTTCATGCACTCGAGGAACGTTGGGTTGACCCATCAGCCGGTGTTTGATTAGAGTGACGGGCCTTCCTTCATGGTCTTTGGGGGAGGAATTTAATCAGGAAGGGCTTTCGATTGGAACTTAGCGCCAAGACGCTCTGGCCTCTTTTCCCTTTACTTCTACTGGTCGTGGTTGTCTCTTTGACCTGGGCCTATGTTTACGTGGTTCGCCAGTCCCATGGTCGGGTGGCCACGTGGGTTCAGGGGGGAGCTTTGGTGTGTTACCTCCTCGCTGCGGCGACTGCTATCGCGAGCGAGAGTGGCGGGATGTCGGCCAATGTCCATAGGCCGTTTTCTATTCTCACTCAAATATTGATCGTGTGGTCACTGTATCGAATTTGGGGCCAAGGACAGCAGACCCTCATGTTTCTCAACCTCGGGGCTTGGGCGGCGATTTTAGCCGATACAGCCCTGCATTATATCCTCGTCCGCTGATTCTTCCTCCCAATAGGACTCCGTTTCACAATGAGGTGGCCTCCAGGGTCGGGGAGACCCGACCAGGTCTGTTTGCCTTAGGGGCGGCGAAGCCCACAGGCTCGTGCGATACCCTCTCGATATTGAAGCCAGACGTCCAGCGCTTGCTCGAGGCTACCTAGCACCAGTTTCTGTTTGCCTGTCTCAACGGCCTCCTTGACGATAAGATCGTATGCGGTCCGGCGGTTACAGGGTTCAATCATTTCTCGGACCCGGACGAGATCCATATACTCCGGACTTAGTCCGTGGTACACCACGAGGGGATGTTTTAACACGATGTCTTCAATCTCTGCTTTTGTTTTTGGTTGATGTTGATGAAGGACTTCTTCTCGATCGTTCGCTGTTCCTTCGACGAAGATGGTAAGATTAGCCGCCCCGACTAACCATTCCTCATCTTGGCAAATCCCGTCTAGCCATTCCCGGTAGGCCCAACTCGATGCCAGGAGCTCTACCTCACGAAACTCTGCCCGGCTAAATCCTAGCCCCAGCATCATTTGAAGAAACGACTCTTGGTGGGGTTTCCCCAGCGAAAGGCCACCCGTTTCTTCTTCGTAAATGGTTGTAGCCAAATGTCTTCGAATCTGCCAGGAGG
The DNA here is from genome assembly GCA_022572725.1 of Nitrospinota bacterium. Lineage (GTDB taxonomy): Bacteria > Nitrospirota > Nitrospiria > Nitrospirales > UBA8639 > JACZVJ01. Next base: position 13,437 of record JACZVJ010000009.1, read on the forward strand.
GGTTCTTGCCCATGATGCGTCCCAGCAACACTGCGAAGTCACGAAGGTACACTGCATATTCTTGACGAAAGTGAATTCTGAGCTGGGCATTGGTGACCGTGCTCCCATTAAAGTGGGAGTTGGTCCAGTGCTGTTTTCGGCTCAAGATGTCAAACAGGTGATCGCGGAATTGTTCTGGAGAGAGTTTTCGAAACATCATTATTCAGACAGAAAGGATCTCGGATTACCCGCGTGCGTAGATTGCACCTCGCTCTCGACTGTTATTCTGTACTAGGTTGTTAGTTGAATTATCGGCTGTGATTTGCTTTTCGATAATTTAAGCCAATACAATGCACCCTTTAGCATACCACAACTGACTAGAGGGCTGTATAGCTATGGACCCCTTAAACCTTGGAAATCCAGAAGAAATTTTTGTGTTTTTAGCCGATGTCTCCTTGCGAGGCAAGGGGCTGACGACTGACAATCTTATGGAGTATGTCCTGGACGAAGGGTTCACCGAGCCAACCTATCTCAATGCAAAGGGCGAGGATCCCGATGCGTATTATAAAGGGCAGCCCAATGCTTGGGCGATTTACCAAGTCCGGGAATGGAAACGGGTTTTGGTGATCAGTGGAGGGGAGGGAAAAGAGCGACGCGCACAAATAACGGAAACCCCTTGAAATCCTTTTGAAAATTGGGCACCCCATGGCAACACCCCGAGGGTTTCATAGGCAGGGGGATGGCAATCAGGTTTTACCCGGCGGCCCCCAACGTCTGGGGTTCTTGAATGATCCCTGTGGGGCATTAACGTTGTCTACCATTGTAAAAGGTCCCTACTGATGGCAATGGAAAAGCTTTTGGAATGTCACGATGAGGGAGAGTTAGCAATCATTAAAAGCTTATTGGATGCCAATGGGATCGAATACTTCGTCCAGAATGAACATTTTGGAAGCCTGTACCCAGGGATCTCGATGTCTTTCAATGGGCGAATCATTATGGTGCCTGAGGTGGAATTGGAGAGAGCCCAAACCCTGCTGAGTAAGTTTGGAGAATCAGACGAGTGTGATGAGGCCGGGTAACTCCTATTCGTAATACCAGCCCCCGGCTAGGATACCTTCCTCGAAATAAAGATATCGGTGGCTCACGGTCCCCGCATCCTTCCAATCTTCAAAGACCCATTCTTCGCGGCGGATGCCTTTATCGGTGTAGGTCACGTTCATCTGATAGGGGGACCCCCACGCCTGCAGTGCCTGCTCGCGAGTCATGCCTGCCACGACGCGCTTGTCTTGAATATGCTTTTCGAATGTGGGATCGAGTATGATGGGGAGATATCCCCAGGCAAGCATAAACAGGCCCAGCAGGGCGAATCCTGTGTATATGGTGAGCCGGACAGGGCGCCGGCAGAGGAAGGGCTTAAAAGTCTGGCCGGCAGCCGTGGATCGGTCTGGGGTGATTCTTTCGATACCCTTTGATCCTTCAAAGGGGGGATCTTGTGCTTGGTTTGGTGGGTCCATCACTGGCCGAAAGGCAGTCTAACAAGGTAGAAATAAAGTCGTCAACAAAGGTGTGCCGATGTTTATTGAGATCGAATCCAACCCCAACTGTGAGGATTCTATCTTTCTGCGTTTTAAGGAGCTTGGGCCAGCACGGCGGATTAGGCAGGTTAAAAGTTATGAGCAATCCGCAAAGGGGGAGTGGTGTGATATCGTCGGCTGGAGTGAAGATCCCGACCATCCCATGTGTCCAGCCTTCGCCCAGCCTGTTGAGGATTCCGGAACCGGTCTTGCTTATTTGGTGTTTGGAGGAATTTGGGGGGTGCGGTTAAAGCCTGTTTCTTTTCAGGAGGAATGGAGTCTCGAAAGTTCCCACCAATGGGGCGAGACTTATTTATCGTTATCGGATGAACGAGATGTTCAATACGAGGAGTCATGAGAAAAGTAGGATGGAGAGTCGTCCCCGACTAGGTTGGGACGGTGCAGCCTTTCTCCTCTCAGAAAAACTTAATCAGCGTATTGGGGGATGGGAATTTTTTTCTTGAGTTTCGGTGGCTTGGGCGGACGGTTAGCGAATTCCTTTGAATAGGGATTCAAAATGGGTTCATGGGTATGCCGCTGCGTTTGTTTGACCATTGGAAAACTCTGGGTTGTAAACTCAAGACGATCGATGAGCGCCTCCATGGTCAGATAATCGGGAATGCCTTGAAGCGCAAATAGTTGGAACGCGAGCGACCAGTCCCAATTTTCCTTATCCCGTTCCTTGACGATCAGTTCAGCTTCCCGGGATGGTGGACCTTTAAAAATGAGGATCCAGAGGTTTGATCGAAACACCGAAGCACTCGGGGCTGTTGGTGGTTTGAACTCATGCACCAAATTTGGAAGGGACTGGATGGACACGGCGGGAGTAAACTCGACTTCTACCCGTTTAACATACAGTGTTGGAAAGTCAACGTCCTCACTGAGGTCGGGGGTATACAAAAAGGAATAGCGGACCTTCACACCATTGCGGTTGTAAATGTAAACATCTTCTCCATTTTCTGGGGAAACTAATTTTTTGAAGTACTTTTTCCAGTCTTGAGAGGTGTAGTAATGAAACACCCGAAGGGCCGCTTTCCTTGAGCGAATGGCATGGGGGACCCCCAATTTTTCGTGAACCTCGGCCTGAGTAAGACCCAAATACCCATCTTCAAAATAAGGCTTACCCCCTGCAGGACTTGCCAAAATGAACAACGAGAAGGTCAAGGTTGCGACAAGCCACGGCTTGCCACTGCAGGGAGGAACCATGAAAGTTGATTTTGGTTCTTGAAGTAAAAAATTTGCCTGTTTTCATCCTATGCGCTCGAAATGAACCAAGTCAAGGAAGGCGTGTTTTTTGGAAAGTCGGAATGGTATGAGGAACCCAGGAAGGAACCATAACCTCTGTGATGGGATAAAAGGTGGCTGGGTATAGTCCGGGCCTTTTTTGTCCGAAAAGGAACCTAAGCGTTTTGGTAACCGGGCCAACATTTTGGTAGCCCTGGCTGGCCGGTGTCCAAATCTTGCGCAAGTCGCGTTCTTTTGAGTTCACACTCACGAGTTAGAGGAAATTATGGATAGAGAGCCAACCCCTCTTTCCGAGTTGAAGGCCTTGCTGAGCATGCGGGTTGTGGTATTGGATGGGGCCATGGGCACCATGATTCAAGAGCATAAGTTGGAGGAGGCAGATTTTCGTGGGGTCCAATTTGCAAATCATTCCTGTGATCTCAAGGGGAATAATGATCTGCTTTCCCTTACTCAACCCGAGCTGATTTCCTCCATTCATTGTGCATACATGGAAGCCGGAGCTGACATTATCGAGACCAATACCTTTAATTCCAATGCCATCTCCATGGCGGATTATCAATTGGAGTCTTTGGTGTATGACCTTAACGTGGCCGGCGCCCGGGCTGCTCGGAAGGCCGTTGAAACGATGGGGGCTAAAGATCCCAACCGGCCGCGTTTTGTGGCCGGGGCAATGGGGCCCACCAATCGAACGGCTTCAATGTCTCCGGATGTGAATGATCCAGCCTTCCGGGCAGTGACCTTTGATCAATTGTGTGAAGCCTATTACGAGCAGGTACGGGGACTCATTGATGGTGGGGTGGATTTGCTTTTGGTGGAAACCATATTTGATACCCTCAATTCCAAGGCTGCTCTGTTTGCAGTTGATCGTTATTGTGAAGAGCAGCAGCGGCAAATTCCCGTCATGGCCTCAGTGACCATCACTGACCTGAGTGGACGAACCCTATCTGGTCAGACAATCGAGGCATTTTGGAACTCGATTTCGCATGCCGAGTTGTTGAGCGTGGGGATCAATTGCGCGCTCGGGGCCAAGCAAATGCGTCCTTATATCGAAGAGCTTTCCCGCCTTGCCCCAGTCTATATCAGCTGTTACCCCAACGCAGGGTTGCCGAATGCCTTCGGAGGATTCGATGAGACTCCGGACAAAATGGCAACTGATTTACGGGATTTTGTTAGCAATGGGTGGCTGAATATCGTTGGCGGATGTTGCGGCAGTACCCCAGCTCATATCCGAGCTATTGCCGGAGCGGTAGGAGATCTTCCCCCCCATGTCATAAGTGCGCCTGCCCGAGTGACCAGGCTGAGTGGACTTGAACCTTTGTCGATTCGCCCCGAGGCTAATTTTATCAACATTGGTGAACGAACCAATGTGACTGGCTCTCCCAAGTTTGCCAGGCTGATCCTCAACGGGGAGCTTGAAGAAGCCTTGTCCATCGCCCGGCAACAGGTTGAAGGGGGAGCTCAAATTTTAGATGTCAACATGGATGAAGCCTTGTTGGATTCTGAAAAAGCTATGGTGAATTTCTTGAACCTGATTGCTTCTGAGCCGGACATCGCTCGAATTCCTATTATAGTGGACAGCTCAAAATGGTCGGTCATTGAAGCAGGGTTAAAGTGCCTGCAAGGCAAAGGCATCGTGAATTCCATCAGCCTCAAAGAGGGTGAAGAGTCCTTTAAGCGGCAGGCCCGACAGGTCAAGCGATATGGGGCTGCTGTGGTTGTTATGGCGTTTGATGAAACTGGACAAGCTGACACCATTGATCGGAAGGTGGAGATTTGTACGAGAGTCTATCGCATTCTGACTGAAGAGGTAGGATTTCCTCCAGAAGATATTATCTTTGACCCGAATATTTTAACCGTGGCCACCGGCATGGAAGAGCACAACGCCTATGCGGTCAACTTCATTGAGGCAACTCGACGCATCAAAGCCGCTCTTCCTCATTGTAAGGTCAGTGGTGGGGTCAGCAATATCTCGTTTTCGTTCCGTGGGAACAACGTAGTTCGGGAAGCGATGCACTCGGCCTTTCTCTACCATGCCGTCCATGCGGGATTAGATATGGGGATTGTCAACGCAGGGCAATTGCGGGTGTATGAAGATATTCCTAAGGATTTATTGGAACTGGTTGAGGACGTGCTGTTGAATCGGAGACCAGATGCGACCGAACGGCTGGTGACCTTTGCCGAAACAGTGAAACAGGGAGGAAGGACAGCCGTCAAAGATGAGGCTTGGCGACAGGGGACAGTGGAAGAACGCCTATCACATGCACTGGTCAAAGGGATTGTGGACTATATCGATGAGGATGTGGAGGAGGCCCGTCAGCAGTATGAGAGACCCCTCCATGTGATTGAAGGCCCTTTAATGGCGGGCATGAATATCGTAGGGGACCTGTTTGGATCGGGGAAAATGTTTTTGCCCCAAGTGGTGAAAAGCGCGCGCGTGATGAAGAAGGCGGTGGCCTATCTGCTCCCGTACATGGATGCCGAAAAACAAGCGTCGGGAGGCGGGGCAGCGCAGGCGAAAATTCTCATGGCGACGGTCAAAGGGGATGTCCACGACATTGGAAAAAATATTGTGGGCGTCGTGCTGGCGTGCAACAACTATGAAATCATTGATCTGGGCGTCATGGTTCCTTGCGACAAGATTTTGAAAACCGCCAAAGAAGAAAAAGTCGATTTGGTCGGGTTGAGCGGGCTCATCACGCCATCCCTCGACGAAATGGCACACAACGCCAGAGAAATGACCCGTGAAGGGTTTACCATCCCTCTGCTCATTGGGGGCGCCACGACGAGCAAGGCGCATACCGCGGTGAAGATTGCTCCGGGTTACAAGGAACCGGTTGTGCATGTTTTAGATGCTTCATTGGCAGTCAAGGTGGTGCGTCAACTATTAAGTCCTGAAGCGAAGCCGGCGTTTGTTGAAAAAGTTCGACAACAACAGCAACAGTCCCGTGAGGCCTACGAAGGGAAGAAAACGAAGAAAACGTTGTTGCCTCTCCAAGAGGCCCGCAAGCGTCGAATGGTGATTGATTGGGAAAGGTCCGATATTCCAAAGCCAAGTTTTCTGGGAACCCGTGTGATCGAGGATTTACCCTTGGAAAAACTCGTACCGGTGATTGATTGGTCCCCTCTCTTTTATACCTGGGAATTAAAGGGACGGTATCCAAAGATTTTTGAGGACCCCAAAATGGGCGGGAGAGCCAAAGAGCTCTTTGATGATGCCCAAGGGTTGCTCCAAGAGATCATTAAGAATAAGCTCTTAACCGCCAAGGGAATCTATGGCTTTTTCCCGGCAAATAGTATGGAGGATGATATTCAGGTCTACACCGATGAATCCCGTGGCGAGATCCTCACAACCTTCCATACCCTTCGCCAGCAAATGAGTAAACCTGAAGGAGACTTCAATTTCGCGCTCGCGGATTTTATCGCCCCCAAATCTACGGGCTTGGCGGATTATCTGGGGGGGTTTGCGGTCACCGCAGGGATTGGGATCGAAGCCCTTTGCGAGCGATTTGAAAAAGACCATGATGACTATAATTCAATCATGGCCAAGGCCCTCGCTGATCGATTCGCCGAGGCCTTCGCCGAATGGCTCCACCAGGAAGCACGACGGGAATGGGGATATGGGGTACAGGAGAATCTTTCCAACGAAGACCTGATACGAGAACGGTATCGCGGGATCCGCCCGGCGCCCGGCTATCCCGCTTGCCCAGACCATACCGAAAAACAGATCCTGTTTAATGTGTTAGCCGCTGAAAAGCATACTGGCATTCATCTGACCGAAAACTATGCCATGTATCCTGCTAGCTCCGTCAGCGGGCTTTACTTTGCCCACACCCAAGCCAAATACTTCGCTGTGGGGAAAATTGACCTTGACCAGGTCAAGGATTATGCCGTGAGGAAATCCATGGACCTGCGGACAGTGGAGCGTTGGCTCTCCTCCAACCTGCATTATGATCCGGGCCAGGCGAAAACGAAGTAAGGTGTCGCGAAGCGGGTGAAGCTCTGGGATCTAGATTTCCCCCCCCTCTTTTCAGGGTGAGGGGTTTCTGTGAGCCAGCCCAACAAAGGGAATGAATCTCTTGGAATGAAAAATTTCGCCCTCATTGAAATAGCCCCTCCTCTTTTCATGTGACATTCGTAGGTATTTCCTTCCCTGTCTCCAGCTCCCTTCACCAACGGGGCCCCAAACGACTGCAACGAATTCTTGAAGGGAAAATTGAATACCGTGGTTTGGGTGAGGTGCTCAACGCGTCCAGTGGTACCATCCTGACCAACTGAGGAGGGGTTGAGAGAGAGAGAGAGAGAAAGCTTCGAAAGGCGCTCCAAGAGAGTCTCAAAAAAATGCAAAGCCGATTGGCTAAGCCAGGTGGGAGGGTTATGAAAAAGTTAGAGAGAGTTCAGCCGGTTCGGGAATGGCTGAATCGAGACTGACAGCTTTAAGAGCATCGGAGATCCACCGGTATCGTTCTTCTGCCCAGGCATTGAACGCGTTGGAATTTTCGAACATGAGGTCCCAAGCCCGGACTCCATCGAGGAGAAGGAGTTGGTGCGGTTTATTTTGCCCTGGGAAATAGACCACCAGGACAGCGGAATTCCCCATAAGGCTGATATCGGTGAACATATGAATCATGGCTTCTGGGGGCAAATGAACGGAAAGGGACGCGGCCTCGACGATGGGCCCGTAGATTCGATGAAGAAATTGTTGGATAGTTTCGTAGGGCGACTTGGATTCATGAAGCTTGGTATTGGGAGTTTCCCCGATGAGGTTTTCGGTTAGATATTCTACAGCTTCCCAAGTGGGCATGGAGCCCGAATGAACGAGCGAATCCATGAGGTAGGAAAGCCAGTTGCGGGTTATTGGATGATAGGCGTTATGTGTCATGGCTTATTCCTCACGCATCCCTTTTCGGGAAAATTGTCGTACGACTTTAAGGTTTTTAAATGTTGATTAGATCAGTAACTGTCAGGCGGGAAATACCTGGAGTCAATTTAACTCACGAATCTTAAGAATATCATAAAATATGTCATTTTGTCAATAGGATCAAAGCCTCGATTCACTGCCCTTGCCAACCCTTGACCACCCTTTTTCCGTAGGAATAGAATGGCTCCTCTTCTTTAAACTTTTGAGATTCTTGGGCTTTTTCTAGTCAGGGCTTGAAAAACGTCCAAGGGAGGGAATGGTTTGGCTTGATCATTATATAGCGAGGATCATTAGTATGAGGATAGACTATAATAAAGGCGAACGGGTGACGCCTCAGCTCATTCAACTCCGCCGGGAAACCGAAAAGACGGCCTCCGACCAAAAACGGAAGGTGATGCTGGTTTTTCCCCCGGATTGGTACCCCTCCGAACCCTACCTGAGCCTTCCAACCTTGACTGCCTTTCTCCGAAGTGCAGGGCACGACGTTGTGCAAAAGGATGTCAATTTGGAGATGTACGATTGGTATTTTAGCGCAGACTTTCTGAAAAGGGTTCAGAAAAAAATCCCTCAACAATTGGATCGGCTTAAGAAAATTTCTAGAGATCGAGAATTGACTGAAAGTGAAGTTGACCTGCAGTTGGCTCTGTGTGAATGTACTCGCACTCGGATTTCCGAACTCATCGAAAAGGCCGAAGAGGCCAAGGGCATTGTGAGGTCGGCAGATTTATATGATGCAGGTAAACTGGAGTGGGCCATCAATGTTTTTCGCGAGGTCACGGACACGATTTCGCTGGTATACGCTCCCGCTCGAATTTGTATGCCACCGATGGAGACCGACCTGTCCTACAAGGTTTTTATGTCCACCGAAATTCTGGAGGCCGTTCAGGACAAGCAGGTCAATGTGTATCGCGATGTTTTTGACCATATTTTAAAGCCGGCCATTGTGGCCGAAGCGCCTGACATTATTGGGATTTCCATTGTCCTTCAACAGCAGCTCTTTTCCTCCATGACCTTTTGCGCCCTCATCAAGGAACAGTTTCCTCATATTCATATCACCATTGGAGGAAATACGGTTACCAGGCTTCGTGATGTCCTGCCTACGGCCACCAACCTCTTTGCCCTGTTTGATAGTGCGGTCATGTTTGAGGGCGAAACCGCCTTCCTCCAACTCGTGGAAGCGGTTGGAACCGATCGAGGCTTCTCCGAGATTCCCAACTTGATGTATCGCGATGCCTCGGGGATCCATACCTCTTCGGTGACCTGTGCAGAAGATATGGCCCAGCTCCCTCCTCCCGATTTTGATGGCCTTCCATTGGAAAAATATTTTGTGCCTGTCCCTATTTTGCCTTACTTGGCCACGCGGGGGTGTTATTGGGGACGTTGCGAATTCTGTGACCATGGAGAGGGGTATACCGCTGGCTATCGTACAAAGAAGGTCGATCAAATCATTGAGGAGATTCAATATCTTAAGGACAAATACTCCACAGCTCATTTCCACTTTACGGATGAGTCCTACCCCCCGGCTTTGTTCCGGAAACTGACCCGCAAGCTTATTGACCAAAAAATGAATATCGCTTGGACGACGCATATGCGGTTTGAAAAGAGTTTGTTGGACGAGGAGGTCTGGAAGGACGCCAAGGAATCTGGGTGTAAGTTTCTTCACGTGGGATATGAGTCTGGTAGTGAGCGTGTGCTTAAATTGATGGATAAAGCGACGACCACGGATGTTATTCGACGGAGTCTTGAGTTGTCTTCCACCTATGGGGTGTGGAACCACGTGATGGGGTTCTTTGGGTTCCCGGGTGAAACCTATGAGGATGCCAAGTTTTCCATGCAATTTCTTGAAGACAATAAGGACCATGTGCATTCCATCGGGTTTGGAACATTCGATTTAAGTAAACACAACCCTGTTGCAAAGAATGCGGAAAAATGGGGGATCACGTACTATATAAATCCTGAGTGGGACCTGGCCCTGGATTATTATTTCACGGTTAAGGAAGGGCTTGGGGTAGAAGACGCCGAGCGGGTGTTTGAGGAATTTGAGCAGAATCACTATTCTGGGTGGGATCTGAAGATCTTTATACGGGAATATGTCTTCCTTTATGTGGCTCGTTTTGGGACCAACAGGCTGCCAGCTCTTCAATTCAGGGTGAGTCCTGAGGAAGATGTTCAAGAGTTGGCCAAAGTGTAAGACCGCAGCAGAGACACGATTTAGAGCCTTGCCCTTTATTCATAAGGATACACTCTCATGACCTCCGAGTTGATCAAAATTGATGGAACGGATCCTAATTCAAAAAGCGGGCGGAAGTTAAAGACGTTGCTTCTCTTTCCGCCGGAATGGGTGCCCACAGCTCCCTATCTGGCCCTCCCGAGTCTCACGGCCGTGCTTCGGGAAAATGGCCATGAGGTGATCCAAAAAGACGTCAATATTGAAATGTATGATTTGTTCTTCAGCGATATGTTCTTGATTTGGGTCAATGCCCGCATGGCTCAACAGCTTCGGACCTTGGAAGCCAAAGAACAAGTTGAAGGACTGACTGAGCGCGAGATAAATCACAAGGCCTGTTTGGAAGAACATCAGGGAATTGATGTGATGGATTTGGCCGAGCAAGCCGAACGGGCCAAGCACATCAACCGGAGTGAGGAATTTTACGATGCCGATAAACTGGAATGGGCTCTGAATACCTTTCGGGAAGTGATGCGGTACATCTCGGCAGCCTACTTTCCTGCCTCCCTGGTCTACTATCCCATGGAAAGTAATTTGGGGTACCGGCCAGGGGTATCGAGTGAGGTCCTAGCATGTCTCGATGACGAACAGGTCAATGTGTACCGCGACATTTGCCGTCAATTGGTTCTTCCTGAGGTCAGCAAAGAACAGCCTGATGTAGTGGGCGTCTCGATTGGAACCCAGATGCAGCTTTTGGCTGGAATGACGTTCTGTAAAATGATCAAGGAAACTTTCCCACACATTCATGTGACAGTGGGGGGAAATGTCATTACCAGGCTCCAGGAAGATCTGCCGAAGAAGGAGCAGTTTTTTACCTCCGTTTTCGACTCAGCCATTCTCTATGAGGGAGAGCATGCGCTGCTCTGGTTGTTAGAGGCCATTGCAGGCGATCGGGATTGGACGGCGGTTCCCAATCTGATGTATCGAGATAAGGGTCAGGTCCGCGTCAACCCGGAGATTTACACGGAAAAGACCACGGCCTTGCCACTTCCTGATTTCGAAGGGCTTCCTCTGGATACCTACTTCGTTCCCGTTCGAATTCTTCCCTATCTTGCCACCCGTGGATGCTATTGGGGACGCTGCAAGTTTTGCGACCATGGGCAGGGTTATTTTGATCAGTATAGGGGAAAGCCGGCTGGGGACGTGATTCGGGAAGTCAAGGCGCTCAAGGAAAAGTATCAGGTCAATCACTTCTTATTTGCGGATGAGTCATACCCTCCGGCTCTGTTTAAAAAGGTCTCCCAACTTCTGGTCGAAGAAGATCTGAATATTAATTGGACGACCTTGATTCGGTTTGAAGAAACCCTTCAGGACCCAGAGATTTGGAAATTGGCAGCCAAGTCCGGGTGTCGGACTCTCTACTATGGCATGGAGTCGGCCAGTGAACGTGTTCTGGAATTAATGGATAAGCATGCCAAGAAGAGCGTTATTGAAAATAACTTAAGAGAAGCATCGAAGGTCGGGATTTGGAATCACGTGATGGCTTTTTACGGGTTCCCAGGAGAAACCCGTGAAGAAGCTGAAGAGACGCGGCAGTTCCTCCTTGACAACAAGCCTCACATTCATTCGGTGGAATTATTTTATTTCGTGGCATACCGCCATACCCCGATGGTCCGCAATGCAGATAAATTTGGCATCACGATCCACAAGCAAGAAGAGTATGATATCCCTCTCGACTACTATTACACCTTAAACGAACCTGGGGGGGTCAGTTGTCGGGAGGCCATGCAAATGTGCGAAGATTTCTATCGAAATGATTTCGAGCCTTGGGCGGTTCGAATCAACGCTCGCGAGCAAGTCTTCCTGTACATATCGAAGTTTGGAAACAACAAGCTTCCGCAGATATATGCCAGTCAGAAGAGTCCGGAGGACATTCGCTCAGACCGCGTCTCCGGTTTGATTACGTGGCCAGTCGCCAAAGCCGATCCGGAAGGTGGAAAGGACGGAGAGCCGGGAATGACGCGGGTGGTGAGCCACGCCGCCTTTTAGGAATGCCCATCAGGGTTTTGAGACAAATCTGTTTCCTGAACCCACCGAAGGAGCACTTTGTAGGCCCCATGAACCTCCTTCGACATCGCCTCCCCCTTCTTATACATTTGCATATACTTCCGTGGATTATTGGTGAGGTTGGCATATCGATGAGGATGCCATCTGACTAATAATTCGCGGTACCGTTGGGTGAGCCGATCGGGGGTGACCGGGGCCGTGAGTTCAAAGACTTGGAGGGCTCTTTCGATTTGTTCCCGGGTTATCAGGACAGCTTTAGCAGTTTCGTGCTTCTCGGGATCCGGGGCCATGGGCACTGCCATCAAAAAAGGAAAGGGGCTTGTTCAGCAAGGGGTGGAGTGTTGCAGACCACAAATGGCTCTGTCAATGAAATGACCCAACACGTTGGGGTATCGTGGATGAAGGTCTCATTACTGTAGGAATGAACCATGGGACGTGCCTTGCCTGTTCTTGAGCCTACCCTTGTGTTGAAAGGGAAAGGCCATCGAGAAGTGCTCAAGCGGGAGATGGATGCGGGCAAAATTCCCCTCAGTCTCGGGAAAAATTGTCCGGTGAAGTGTGAATTTTGCTATGAGCTCGACCATTCTTATCGTGAAACGCTTGATCCACCGAAAACCACTCAGGATGATTGGGAATTCATCCTCAGCTACATCAATTCCAAACCCACCGATCCCATGCAGTTCTGGTGTTTGGGCGGAAACGAATATATGGAATGGACAGATCTCTTTCTCCACCCGAAGGCTATGGAGTGGGTGGAGGATTTTCTGCAGCATACGGATAAAAACATTACATTCTTTACCGTGGGTTTTGTTCATGTTCCAAAGTTACATCAGCTTGTAGAACAGTATCCAGGTCGCATTAACTTTGAGTTGTCGGTGATCACTCTGGGGTCTTACCGAGAGCGGCTCATGCCCCATGCCCCTTCCATTACACACCTGATGAAAGTCCTCGATGGGCCAGCCGTGTCAGCGGCCAACTTTTACTCCTTCGATCATCACACTATGTCGAAGGATGCAGAAGTCATTTCCCAGATTAATCAGAAATGTGTGCTGTGGATGGGGTGCTTAACGCCGGTTCGGGGAATTAAAGAAGAAACGGCGGCCCTCATGCGGCAAGGGCGGCAATACCTGCCGGCCGAAGCAATGCGGATTTATGACGCAGGCTATCCCAATCTCACTTCCATTCACACAGAGTCCTACGTGACAGCTTTTCTGAATCGAAAACGGATTATGAGTCTATTTGATTCTTTGGAATTGGAAAAACAAGACACGGTCGTGATGGCGGGAAATGTGTATAAGATCTTGAATATGTACCGAAAAAACCGTGCCAGGTTTTGGCATGTCCCCAATGCCACGCTGGGTGGTGACACGGATTGTACGGGTCTTCTGACCTTTGAGGACATCCGAAAACGGTTGGGCAATGAAAAACGTATTCACATCCCCAAATGCGTGATGGAGTCTGGCCGAGGTCCGTACACGGATATCGCCGGGGTCACCCTTGAGGAGTTCATGAAAAAGACCGGGGTAAAGGTGAGAATTCTTCATAAAATTGATACCAAATTCGCGAACACCCGATTGTATCGAAACGGCTCTTTGAAGAACTTTGTCGAAGATTACGTGCGGAATCCATTGTCTGCTGATTATGAGAGGCTGCCCCTCAGTGCCTGAATGCTCTCCAAGGGCAACAGGAGTTTCTCAGGCCTCTGAAAAGTCAGCACTGGCTAGCCTACCTGTTCCCCCACGCCTTCCACCTTTATGAGTGCTGACTCGCAGCGCCTGCAATATTACCAGGCCGATGTGTTCACCGATCGCCCCTTTGGGGGCAATCCAGTTGCAGTATTCCCCGATAGTGAAGGTCTCACCGACTGCGAGTTTCAACAAATCGCCAGGGAGATGAACCTTTCGGAAACGGTGTTTGTGGTCCCTTCCACCGATCCGATCGCTTGCGCCAAACTTCGTATTTTCACCCCGACCCAAGAAATTCCCTTTGCGGGCCATCCTGTTCTCGGCACCTTCCATATTTTGGGAACGTTGAAGCGTTTTCCGCTAACAGAGCCCATCACACGAGTGATGTATGAATGCAATATTGGGGTTTTCCCAGTGGAGCTTTGTGTCTTGAAAGGTCAAATTGACCGTGTTGTGATGGTGCAACCCCAACCCCAGTTTTTAGGGATTGTGGATGCCGTTGAGGATTTGTATGACGTGAGCAAGGCTCTGCGCATCCCCAAAGCGGCTATCACCGCCACTCGCTTTCCAGTCGAGGTGGTGTCAACAGGGTTGCCGGTCATGGTTGTACCTGTTCGCTCTTTGACAGCCGTCAAATCCATTTCCGTCGATCCGACCGCCGTCATCGAAGTCTGTGCTCGATTGGGAACCAACGGTATTATGGTTTTCACCACCATGACCGTGGAGGACTGGTCAATGGTGCACACCAGAATGTTCGCTTCCCCCATTGGGGTTGTGGAAGATCCTGCCACGGGCAGTGCGAGTGGGGCCTTGGGGGCCTATCTTGTAAAGAATGGGGTCGTTGATGTCGGACCCATGACCGAAATCGTCGCCGAACAAGGATATGAAATTGATCGCCCCTCACGGATCCTGATCCAGGTGCTTTCCGATGACGATATCATTCAGGAAATTAAAGTGGGGGGTCAAGTGGTGATGGTGGCTGAGGGAAAGCTGGTCTTTTGAGCGGAGTGGAGTGGGGGGAGGAACACACGACATGAAGGCAGTGAGATTTCACGAGCATGGCGGACCTGAGAAGCTCCAGGTTGAGGACACCCCGATTCCCGAAATTGGACCGGGTGAAGTGTTGATTAGGGTTAAAGCCTGTGCTCTGAATCATCTCGATATTTGGATTAGGCAAGGCATTCCTGCTTATCGAATTCCGCTCCCCCACGTGTCCGGCTGCGACGTCAGTGGCGTGATCGAGCGAATGAGTGAGCCGGATGCGCAAGGGCTTTCCATGGGGCAATCGGTCTTTATCTCACCCGGCTTGAGCTGTTGGCACTGCGAGCAGTGTCTTGGAGGGCGGGATAACTTATGTCCTTCCTATCAAATCCTTGGGGCTCAGGTGGATGGCGGCTATGCAGAATATGTGAAGGTTCCCACTGTGAATGCCCTCCCCATTCCTGATGGACTGACCTTTGAAGAGGCTGCGGCGTTCCCTTTGGTTGCTGTGACGGCCTGGCATATGGTCGTCACGCTTGCCAAGGTTCGTCCGGCGGAGACGGTGCTGGTGATGGGTGCGGGGAGTGGGGTGGGAACTATGGCAGTGCAGATTGCCAGGGTGGTTGGTGCCCGAGTGTTTACCACTGTCGGGTCAGAGGAAAAGGTCGCCAAGGCCCAGTCGCTAGGGGCGGAAGTGGTAATAAACCATGCGAGTGAGGATATCGAAAAACGGGTCCATCATCTAACCGAGGGGCGTGGGGTCGATGTTGTCATCGAGCACATTGGAGAAAAAGTCTGGGATCAATGTATTGGGGCACTCGTTCGTGGGGGACGACTGGTCACCTGTGGGGCGACGACGGGTGGGCAAGTCAAGTTGGATGTTCGGGTCCTATTTTCCCGTCAGCTCACCCTGATGGGGTCCTATATGGGGACAAGGGCCGAACTCGTCGAGGCTGCTAAAATGGTGGGGGTTGGGAAGCTTCGGCCAGTAGTGGACTGCGTGATGCCTTTGTCTGAGGCGCGAAATGCACAAGAGCGTTTGTTGGCCCGTCAGATTTTTGGAAAAGTGGTGCTCACCACGATGTAATTCTCCGCTTGAAGGGGTCTCGTGAGAGTTGTATAGGGATGGGGGAAAGGCTACCTCGTAATTTCTTCAACAATGTGAGGCAATTCGGGCAAGATCAATTGCTCCATGGCCAATCGAACGGCTCCGCTTGACCCGGGAATGGAAAAGAGAATTTTCCCACGGTACAACCCGGCCGTAGATCGGCTCAATATAGCAGGCGAGCCGATTTCTTTATAACTCAAATAGCGAAAAATTTCGCCAAACCCTTCCAGCCGTTTCTCCAATAACGCATCCACAGCCTCGAAAGTCGTATCCCTCGAGGAAATTCCCGTTCCTCCATTAATGATCAGGGCGGAGACGGTCTCCAGCCGTACAAGCTGTTCAACCAGCTTGCGAACTTCTTCAGGTTCGTCCTTCACAACATGGTAGGCCTCCACCCGGTGTCCTTTTTCCTTGAGGAGTTCCTGAATGATCTGCCCGCTTTTGTCCGTCTCTGGAGTTCGGGTGTCGCTGCAGGTAATGACGCAACACCCAATGGATGATGGCGCACGAGCCTTATGTTCTGCGGGAGCATGAGGCTCCTTTGGGTGTTCTTTTCCAGATTCAGGGGCTGTATGTGAATGTGTGTGGGGATGTTCAGCCATAGCCCGGTTCCTGCATCAAAAATCTTTTTAATCCCAGACAGAGTCAGGTTTCATTTGCTCAACGGGGGTGCCCTTTTTAATGTGTTCGTCGAGAATGAGGGGGACATCGGATTCTTTGACCTGGGAATACCAGGTGCCGTCGGGATAGACGACCATGGTCGGGCCCAGCTCACATGGGCCTAAACAGGTGGAGCCTGTTATCAGCACATCACCGGGCTGAAAGCCACGTTCCATTAGCCCCATATTCAGGGCCATGAGGATATTTTGCGACCCGGCTCCTCCGCAAGACGGCTTGGGGTGTCCCGGAGGGCGGGCGTTGGTGCACACGACAATGTGATATTTGGGTTTGGGCATGTTCACTCCTTTCAGCTGAGAGATCCCTCAATGAGGTTCAGGTATGAGTCGTTTTGGACTCAGGAATACAAAAGCGAGATGGGCCAAAGGGGTGTTGAAAGGATAAGTCCAATGTATCAGCTCCCTTCACTTGGAACGAAAAATTTCCCACATGTCGATGCACTCCTCGGGAAGTTCCCAGTGCTTGACCCCCTTAATGACCCAATCTAAATAATGGTCTTTCACTTTGAATTTCCCGATGGGATTCGCCACGTGCGTAGTCACGAGCTCTTTTTGGTCCTCCTCGGTCATCACCGATGCTTCCAGATGGCGAAAGGATCCCTCGGGAACTTCCCCCTCAAATTCATCCAAAATTTTCAAATCTTCTTCCGTGATGTCGAAGACCACACCCCAAACCCGTTCCCCTTGAGAAGGAGTCACACTTCCCAAGCCACAGCGCCACTGGGAGGACCACCGGGGGAAGTAGATCTTATGGTCTGGGAGGTAAGCCTTGAAAAGAAAGCGGTGTTCAGGCGCTCGTCTTTTGAGCTGGGTGGGATTAAGATTATCTGCGAAAATAAAGAATTTCATCAGGAACGTCGGAGCATGGAGGCCTTCCAGACCGGCCGGGTCGTACTTGTACCATAAGGCATTGTTGGATTGTCAAGGTCAGGAAATGTGCCTGGAATGGGAATTGGCTTCCTAGAGGAGGTCGGGGTTTCCTTTAAGGCCACTTTTGGGAGAGAATGGAAAGAAGGATTCCAAAGCCTACACCTGGAAAGTCCTGAGAAGACACCCCTTGGGATTTCTTCATGGACCTTGATCAAATATTGACCCACGAAACGTGCCCTTCTGGGTAGCCTATGAGGACGCCTTCCTGGAACTATCGAACCATTATCGAGCCCTTTAAAATCAAAGTCGTTGAACCTATTCGCATGACGACGCGGGAGGAGCGGCAGGTCATCCTGCGCCAGGCCCACTACAACATGTTTAACATCAAAGCCAACGACATTCTCATTGACCTTCTGACGGATAGTGGGACCGCGGCCATGTCCTCCGAGCAGTGGGCAGCGATGATGCGGGGGGATAACGCCTACGCCGGGTCAAAGAGTTTCTACCGTTTTGAAGAAGAAGTGAAAGGGCTCACGGGATATGCCCATATCATCCCGACTCATCAAGGGAGAGCGGCGGAGAAAATCCTGTTCTCCATTGTCGGTGGAAAGGGCAAAGTCGTGCCCAACAACACTCACTTCGATACCACGCGGGCGAACGTCGAGTTTAGCGGGGCGGAGGCGGTTGATCTCGTCATCCCAGAAGGGAAACAACCCCAGGCGAAACATCCGTTTAAGGGAAATATGGATGTGAAGAGGCTGGAACGGCTGTTAGGAGAATCCAAGCCCGGGCAGGTGCCGCTCTGTATGCTCACCGTCACCAATAACTCCGGAGGCGGACAGCCGGTGTCCATGGAGAACATCCGGGAGACGAGTGCCCTCTGCCGGAGGTTTGGCGTCCCGTTCTTTTTAGATGCCTGCCGGTTTGCCGAGAATGCCTATTTCATCAAGCTTCGGGAACCTGGCTATGAGGAGAAAACCCCGGCTGAAATTGCCAGGGAAATGTTTCGCCACAGTGATGGCTGCACAATGAGCGCCAAGAAGGATGGACTGGTGAACATGGGCGGATTTTTGGGCCTCAATGACGAACAGTTGACCCAACAGGCCAGAAACGTCCTGATCCTGACCGAGGGATTTCCCACATACGGCGGATTGGCAGGCCGTGATTTGGAGGCGATCGCACAGGGTCTCCGTGAAGTGTTGGATGAAGACTATCTGAAATATCGGCTTCGCTCAGTCGAGTATCTGGCCGAGCACTTGATCCGAATCGGCTACCCTCTCATCGAACCGCCGGGAGGACACGCAGTCTACATTGATGCGCGGACTCTCCTCTCGCACCTTCCCGCAAACCAGTTCCCGGCGCAAAGCCTCTGCTCGGCCTTGTACGAATATGGAGGAATTCGCACGGTGGAAGTCGGCAATGCCATGTTTGGACGGACGGAAAATGGGGAAGAGATCCCAGCCGATATGGATCTGGTCCGGTTGGCGGTGCCGCGTCGAGCCTACACGCAAAGTCACATCGACTATGTCATTGAAGTCGCGGAGATGGTGTATCAAGACCGGCAGACCTTAAAAGGATTCCGAGTGGTCAAACAAACCCCGATCCTGCGCCACTTCACCATTGAATTGGAACATGTCGAAAGTCGGCTAGCTGGGAAAAAAGGGGATTAAAAACTCGAGCTCTTCAGGATCTTGTATGTGCAAGGAGGTCAGCTGTTCCCCGCGCGCCCTGTGGGGGAGAGGGAAGGGTGAAGGGGGGCTCCCAAAGACGGTGGTCGTTTTGCGAGGGGGAATAAGCTCTCCGCAAGTTAGACGAAAGCCTAATAATCACGTGGCCGAAGATGCAATTCGCCCCGTTCACTGTCCACGTAGACAAGGAAGTGCTCGAAAAAACTCATTCCAAGGAGACCATCACTAAACCCATCAATATTTTGAATAGCGGCAGGAACCTGATGCCGCACGGCATCCCCAACTCGAATCGTCTCAAGCTCGGTAACTTGAGCCTGGACTTGCCCACCTGCCGTGTTGTACGTCACCTCCTGTGCCTCCTCATCCAAAAGACCCAAATCAAACGCCACGTCTGTTGAAAGAACGGTTTCCGTGGCCCCCGTATCCACCAAGAGGGTGGCTTCTCGGAAATCATTGAGTTCGACCCGAACAAAAAGAGAACGCCCTTGCCTGATGAGGGGTACGACAATCTCCTCGGGGTCGGTTGGGGGCGTATTCGTCTCCTTAGGGTTCCCTTGAAACACAAGGTCTAGGAAATTTGAGGAGGGGAGCCGGCCACTCATTTCCTTGAGGTTCTCCTGGGTGAGGACTTGGTTCTCCAAATAGTGGAGACCGTACCCGCCCAAGGCTCCGATCGCAGCCAGGACAAGGGCCAAACGGGTCAAAATCCCAAATGTGGTATTGCCTGCCATGAGGGGTCTCTTTGAAACTTTCCTTGCCGGCCTAAAGGGAAAATGAGGAAATTTTGGTGCCCCAAGGCCTTTAAAGAATATATCGGTCATTCAAGGAAGGGGTTGAACCGGGTTGGCGAAAAGGGAGGACGGCAGGTTTTTGGTGCCTGCTAAGCCGTTCGAACCCACAAGTTATTGACAAAAAGACATTACAGGGCTAAGGAGGGGACCAAAGGCTTAGCCATTACGGTATTTTGGCAGGCTATTTCTAGATATCGCGGCGCTGCGCGCCGCGCTATCGGGCCCGTGAGCTGTCGCAAGGTTCCG
This sequence comes from Nitrospinota bacterium, assembly GCA_022572725.1. Taxonomy (GTDB): domain Bacteria; phylum Nitrospirota; class Nitrospiria; order Nitrospirales; family UBA8639; genus JACZVJ01. The sequence continues at coordinate 33,433 of JACZVJ010000009.1, forward strand.
CCGGCGGGCAGCGCCGGCTATCACCTCGCTCGAGCGGACACCGCTCTGCGGCGGGGCCCCGTGCTCGCAACGCCTGCCTGGACACGGTTTTTCACCTCATGTGCTAGGGGAGTTTTTCACTCATGGTCTTTAGGTCCTTCAGCCCCGCCAGGCTCGCTGCGCGCGGGGTGCCGCTCAGCTCGCTAGGCTGTTAAGCAGCCTTAACAACTCGAGGTAGGAAATTGGTTGGCAGCCATGCGTATTCAAAACGGAGGTTGCCACTATTCATGGGCCATATAAAAATCCGGTACCCCCTGGCTCTGGTGTTGATCGCGCTGGTCTGTGTTGGATGCAATGCCCTTAAGCGAACTGCCTACGAAGGGTTTGATCGGAACGAGTGGCAGCATCCGGAGGAAGTGATCCGTTCACTTGGTCTCCAGGCTGGAGACCAAGTGGCGGATCTGGGCTCTGGAAGTGGGTATTTCACCGTACGGTTGGCCTCGGCGGTAGGTTCAACTGGGAAGGTGTATGCGGTAGATGTCGATCACGAGATGAACGACTATGTGGTAAAGCGGGCTCAAGAGGAAGGCTACAACAACGTCGAGGTCATTTTGGCTAAGTACGACGACCCTTTGCTCCCTGGGTCAGGTGTGGATTTGATCTTCACATGCAATACCTACCACCACCTTGAAGACCGGGTGCAATACTTCGCCAACGTTCGGAAGTATCTCCGTCTCAACGGCCGTGTTGCGATCGTTGATTTTAACGGCGAGGGGTGGTTCCAGAAAATATTCGGTCATTGGACGGCAGGCGAAGTGATCCAGAAAGAAATGGAAGAGGCCGGTTATGTGCTGCAACGGGAGTTTACCTTTTTGCCAAAGCAGTTCTTTCTGGTTTTCTCCACTCAGGCGTCATGAGATTCCTTGTCTGCTGACTTGCTGTTTTCCTCATTTTTAGTCTGTCGTACGGGGTTCCGTTGTGACCTTGCGGCTCAGGGATGGCATCGATAGTTCCCCTTGTCCAAGGCCTCACATCGCCTTGCCCAATACTCATCAACGGGTCAATCCAGGGCTTCTCTTCCTAATGAGTCTCCTTCCATTTTTTTCTGGTGGGTGTACCGATTGGCTGGTCAATTCCTTGGCCTTTCATCCTGAGCCTGGAAACCAAGTTGACCCTCAATCTTTCGATCCTTCCATCCAAGAAGTATTTTTTGATTCCCTCGATGGGGTCCGGCTTCAGGCCTTTTATTTTCCGCGTGCGAACGCGGATCGGGTTGTTCTTTTTCTCCATGGCAACGCCGGGAATGCTTCCCATCGGATTGAGCATGGCCAACGGATCGCGAACTTCGACACCAACGTGTTCCTCTTGAGCTATCGAGGTTATGGGAAGAGCGAAGGTTCACCTAGCGAACAGGGGGTCTATATAGATGCCAAGTCCGCCCTGCGCTACCTTCACACCAACCTAGGATTTCCCGTGGAGCGGACCGTCATTTTAGGCCGGTCGTTGGGTGCGGCTGTTGCCGTCGAGGTTTCCCAAAACGAACCTCTAGCTGGCCTGGTGTTGGTGTCTCCCATGTCTTCCGGCCAAGACATGGCTCGTCACCTTTCCCTCTCTTGGTTAACCTGGGTTGCTGGAAATCCTTTTAATTCTGCGGAAAAAATTCGTGGTGTTACTGCCCCGGTGCTCTTTATCCATGGAGAAGTGGACCGAACCATTCCAGTCGAAATGGGCCGTAAACTCTTTGAGCTTTGCCCCTCCACCAAGGAGTGGAAGGTAGTCCCAGGTGCTGGCCACAACGATTTAATTTGGGTAGCTGGTGATCAATACTGGGAGTGGATAAGGAAATTCATCGATTCCGTGGCTCCGCTTCATGCACAATCCTAGCAGGTTGCGAACCTTTCCTGTGAAGGTGTTGGTTTTTATACAGAGTGGGATTATGTGATCCATGATCGGCGCGATTGCCGGGGATATGATCGGGTCTGTTTATGAGCGGTCCCCAATCAAGCGCACGGACTTCCCGTTGTTCCACCCGCAATGTTGCTTTACCGACGATACCGTGCTCACCGTCGCGGTAGCAGATTGCATAATGTCGGGTGAAAGCTTTACCACCAAATTCCACGACTATTTTCAGGCCTACCCCTACGCCGGGTATGGTGGAACCTTCATTCAATGGGCGCTTCATCGGCAGTCAGAGCCCTACAATAGCTGGGGGAATGGATCAGCCATGCGGGTCAGCCCGGTGGGCTTTGCCTATGACACCTTGGACGAAGTTCTTAGCCACGCTAAGGGCAGCGCTGAGGTGACGCACAATCACTCCGAGGGCATTCGCGGCGCCCAAGCGACTGCGGCGGCTATCTTTTGGGCTCGTACTCGTAAGGACAAAGAATATATTCGAAGCTCTGTCGAACACATGTTTGGCTATGATCTCGGCCAGCGACTTCAGGATATTCGTCCTGGTTATACCTTTGATATTTCATGCCAGGGGTCTGTTCCCCAAGCCATCATCGCGTTTCTTGAATCTAGGACTTACGAGGAGGCAGTGCGAAATGCCATATCCCTTGGTGGCGATGCGGATACCATGGCTTGTATTGCGGGAGGGATTGCGGAGGCCTACTATGGTGGGATACCGAAGACCATTGAAGAGTGGGCGTTGGGTCTTCTGGATGAGCGGCTGAGAAGAGTAACGGAGGAATTCCATCGCCGGTTTGTTCTTCAAGCTGGCTAATACATGAAGTGTACGGGGGCCTAATTTTTTGCGGTAATGTTTCCCCCCCTGCAGCGGTTTTTGGCTTTCAGCTCCTTCTCCCCAGCTTTTGGCGATCTTTGGGGTACTTTTTTGGCCTGGCCTCTGGGTCCCCTGAGGAATGCCTCTCCGGTTGACAACCCTCCCCTCCTATTTGTGATAACTGCAAAGAATTTGCAATAATACTCTTCCTATTCATTCGACAACCTCGTCCTCTTGTTTTCAATTCATCCCAAAGGAGAAGGACGGTGATTGGAAAACTGATTGAAGGATTGCGGGCTACCGGCCGTCGCCTGACCCGCACCCGACGGGCCGTTCTGAGGGTGCTTGAAGGGAACCAGTATCCGTTAAGCGCTTCCGAATTGTATGAGCGGTTGCAAAAAGAAAAGGTTTCGATTGATCTGGTTACGGTGTATCGGACGCTCACCGTGTTGAAGGAACTAGGCTTCGTTTCTCAGCTTGAGCTTCATCATGAGGGCCAGTTTCGATACGAAATCCGGCAGGGGCGGAAGCACCATCATCACATTCGGTGCCAGGGGTGCGGTCGTATCGTTGACCTTCTCCTCTGTCCCTTAAAAAAATTGACGTCGTTGATTGAAAAAGAAACTCAATTCGTGGTGAATGAGCACACTCTCGAATTCGGAGGTTTGTGCCCCAAATGCCAGTGATCCCATGAACAGGTTTGGACCTTCCTTAACAAAGTTTGGCTCGGTGGCTTCCTTGATCTGCGCCGTTCATTGCGCGCTGACCCCGTTGGCCATTTTGGCGCTACCTGTTTTTGCCGGTCGCGCGGGAGGGGCGACGGAGACTGTTTTTGGGACGGTATTTGCCTCGACGACCGAATGGGTTTTTTTGGGCTTGATTTTGGGGCTCGCCGGTGTTGGCCTTCTGGTTACCTTCCCGCTTCACCGCGATTCCCGACCGGCCATGTTGACTCTAGCGGGGCTTATTTCCATGGTGGGCGCGCACCTTGTGTTTGTGGAGGGAACCCTGTGGGAGATTGGCGGGGTTCTTTTTGGTGCTTCGCTCATTGCCTGGGGTGGGTTTTTGAATCGATCTTTATGCCAATGCCGGGGTTGCCATAAATCAGAGCCACTAGAGGTGCCTAAAGGTACGGAGGTACAGCCTGCACCGGCTTCGAGCGTTCAATAAAAGCCCTTCCCACGAGTCTTCTTTAAAAACCAGGGGGAGGAAATTTTTGAGAGTTGTGGAAAAGTTTACTTGAATGGGCGCCGTTCACCGGGTTCTTCCAAACGGTGACTTTGGGAGTGACGGGGAAATGTCCATGTCTTTTAGTCAGGAATTAGGTCGCTGGCTAAGTTTTATTGCGGAATTGTTCGAGTCCGGCCGGGGACTGCCACTGGTCGCGGTTCTGGTCGTGGCCGGCTTGTTCCTTTACCTTTTGGTCCTTGGCCTTTCCTTGATCATACCCGTCTGGCGTCGTTCCCGTATGTCCCATCATTGACTGGCCTTCCCGAATTGGGGCTCGTGGTTTTCCCACCTAAATCCTCTTTGCCCAATTGCTCTGCATGTCCTGGGAATCGCGCAGTGTTGAGCTGAGGCAGTCGAGGCCTTGCCTTCGGACGGTCCGGCTGGTTGCATTATCATAGATCTGTTGTGGAGGTGTGCCGTGCAAGAGGGATCCAATTCAACCAGGAATTTTCTGATGCTTCTTTTGGAGGTGCGGGGCCCGGTGGGACATCTATCTTTTACCGGTGGACGGCTTCTTCTCCCGATTCCTTCATGATGGTTTCCGCGAGCTCATAAAGGAGCGACTCGGTCTCTTCCCAGCCCAGGCACGCGTCGGTAATGGACACGCCGTATTCGAGCTTTTTCCCCTTTGCCCACGTTTGCTTTCCAGGCTTGAGGTTGCTTTCCATTAAAAGTCCCATAATGGCCTCTTGCCCATCACACACCTGCTTAAGAACCGATTGCGCCACCGGAATTTGCCGGGTATGGTCCTTCTCGGAATTCCCATGAGAGCTGTCCACCATGATTGGACGACTCACCTCTTCATCACCGAGTCCCGCCAATGCGCGGGCAATGTCCTCCGGCCCATAGTTTGCTTTTCCGCCGCCACCGCGCAATACAATATGACGATCAGGGTTGCCGTTTGTTTTGATGGTGGAGGTGACACCTTCGATGTTGATCCCCACAAAACTATGAGGTTGGCTGGCCGCCACCATGGCGTTCAAAGCGACCTGAAGGCTTCCATCTGTTCCGTTTTTAAACCCGACCGGCATGGACAGGCCGCTGGCCATTTCGCGGTGGGTCTGGCTTTCCGTCGTTCGGGCCCCGATGGCGACCCAGCTTAATAAGTCCGAGATGTACTGGGGGGTGACTGGATCGAGAAGCTCCGACGCGCAGGGAATTCCGAGGTTGTTTATGGTCAGCAAGATTGTTCGGGCCAGTTCAAACCCCGCCCCGATATCACAAGTGCCATCCAAGTGAGGGTCATTAATCAGGCCCTTCCACCCTACTGTCGTGCGGGGTTTTTCAAAATAGGTTCGCATCACGATCAGAAAATGGTCTTGCGTAGCCTCAGCCACGCGCTTCAAGGCTTTAGCGTAAGTATACGCGGTTTCGGCGTCGTGAATTGAGCAAGGACCCACGACCACCAGAAGGCGATGGCGGTCTCGCCCATGCAAGATGTCTCGAATGGCCTGGCGGGTTTGAATGACGAGGGATTCCGCTTCCTCGGTCAGGGGTAACTTTTCCTTTATCTTCCGGGGTGTGATGAGCTCCTTGATTTCAATAATATGCCGGTTATTAATTGATTCTTTCATGGTGAAAACCTCTCTGGGATTTTTGAGGTCCCAGATCCCTCAAAGAAAAAAATAGAATGAATGGGATAAAACCAATCTTTCCCTTTCGTGAGGGTAGTTTTTGAAGATATCCATCCCCGATGAAAAAGTCTCCCTTCCCAACTTCCTAATCTGGGGCAGGAGGAAAAGGCCCAAACCTAGAATCAGACATTCTAATTTAATGAAATTCTCATCGCAACCGTCAATACTGGTTAAAAACCGTCTTGGACAGGGTCAATCTTAGGGATAGGAATCAAACTGACCTGGTCCGGTCCAGGGATTAGACGACCGTATTGATGAGTTTAGCTTGCTGAGAATGAAACCAGCGATGAAGATCTTGGCTTGCCACATCGGAGGGTGAGGAAAATTGGAACTGAATTCCCATGTGAAGGTCGGGGGTAGGGTCGATCCATTCAATCCACCCCTGGAATTTGGAGGTGTGGGATAGCCCAGGTAGCCGACATGACAACACAACATTAAGTGTGGCCATGTTGGGCCAGGTGGCCTCAGGTACCTGAAGCAAACAGCCTGTTGGGCAGAGGTTGCTGAGCGTGCCCGGTAGAACGGCGAGGATCCGACCTTCGTGGCTCATTGGGCGAATGGTCCCTGAAATTTCAACTGGCACGCGCGGATGGACTCTTGGGGCACGACGGGTAATTTTATGTGGACGGTTTAGAATGAGAGCAGGAAGATTGTCCTGAATTTCCTTAACCGTGGTTTCGAATTGGTAGGTATCGCCTTCGATCAGGGTGTGCCCGCGGCAGGTCGTCCCGGGCTTTAATTGGTCCCAATGATGGGGTTCTGGTAATCCACAGATTAGAGAATGGTCCGAGCCAAGTCCTAGCAGTTGACAACGCAGAATACCGCGAGCTTGGTGGCTGGAAAAGGTCAGCCAGACAGTGTTTATGCCTGCTGTAGGAGAGGTGTAGGGTGTCTGATCCATATCCTAATGACAATTCCGTTCCTTGGGCGCCCCTTATGAATGAAGTTATCGGGAGAAATGCGGAAATCGTCAAGCATGAACCGAGAATAATTGGGCTCTTGGTTTCCGCAATGACCAATCAGGATTCCTCGCGCCCTTCGAGGTCGAACTCAAATAAAGTGGAAATGGGCAAAAAGGGAGAATAACCAGGGGCAATAGACGGTGGGTGAAGGGAAGCATCCCTTCACCACACAAAAAGCGAGAGTTCTTAAAATATTAAGCGGGAGGCGTGTTAAGGAAGGTATCCCGAATTAATGCATCAGCGATTTGCTCGCTCTCAATGTGATATTGTCCGGAATCAAGGGCTTGGCGAAGCCGCTCTATCCGCTCCTCCCGAACATCTGGCAGGCGGGAAATTGCCACTTGAATTCTTTGGCGTTCCGTGGCTTCGGGGGATAGCTCTATTTGATCGGACGGAGGACCCAAGGGTTCCGTGCGCTTGGAACCTGGCTTGGGTGGTTGAGCGTGCTTAGGTTGGGTGACACTTTTTAAGTGGCTTGTGAGCTCTGGCAGTTTATCGGGTCCTAAAGGAGTCATGAGGTATAGCCTTTGGATAAATGGTTAAAATTATCTCACTAAAATCATACTCTTTTCACAGGGTGGAGACAATAGAATTGTCCCCACAAGGCTCAACAAAAGTAGGTATGATTTCATGGTGAGGGGTTCCTTTGTGAAAGAGAAGTCATTGGGTTACTGGAAAGGGGAGTGAGAAAAGCCTTCCTCTGGTGAAGGGAAAGTTGCCATGGTCAAGAGGCAAGAACTGTTCGTGCCAGCCGTTATCACGAAAGCTCACACTTTCGACCCAGGGGAGTTCAGAAAAATCGAACTCACGCTTCCCCACGAATTTGAAGTTCAGGGAAAGACATACCCCATCCATGATCGAATGCGGCCGGGAACGGCTTTCCTGGCCAAACCCATGGGAGTTAGGACGACGAGGTTCCGGAGACGGATGTACACACGGTCGAATTGCGCATTTACCGCCGCACGGGCCCTTGAAACGATCATTAATGATACCCACCACGAAAAAGCCGATACCTCTCCCTGGTGGCAAACGGAGGAAGTTGAAAAATTACACCAAATTGGCGGGACAATCGATGTTCGCGTGGATTTCGATGATGCCACATCGGAGTTGGTGGTCTATGAAAACAGTTATCAGGTGGAGCCGACCAACCTTCGATTAGAGGTGGATGCCGATTGGTCAGCCATGCGTATTCTGGCAATTGCCTTTTCCACAGGGATTACCCCTTTTCTCTCTCACCTTCGCTATATGAGTGCTTTCAACTTTGGGCGGGCAACCCAACAGTCCGGTGTCCAGTTCATACTTGTGGTCAGTGTCCGGCACCCTCGGCAGCTTATGGATCATCAAGAATTATTAGATCTTGCCCACCGGTTCCCTGAGAATTTTCGATACCATCCAGTGTTGACACGGGAGTGGCCTGATTCCTGGAATTTCGGCCGGGGCAGAATTATTCGGATGGAAAAGACTGAAGGTGGAGAAGAACAGGTTAATTTAAGTCCTTTACTGGGATTGGTCACGGATATTTCCCAATTTCATGTGAGGATGTGTGGGAACGCCTCCGCTCGAGACCAGCTTGTTCATGGATTTCACCAGACTGGGAATGCCCCAGTAAGTTTCCGGGCGGAAGTATGGTAGGGTGCCCGCTTCCCGAACCGCTAGAAAAGAGGTCAATGTGGGAGAAGGGTCGCACAATCCTGATTGTGAGAACCTACACCTTTATGGGCACTTTTTTCAGGAGTACGTTGTCTGGAATCTCAGGCTTGCGAATCAGGCGAACCATGGGCTTCCCGATGAATGCATGGTGCCCGCAAATCAAGCAATGGACGGCTAGCACAGCAAGCAATTCTTGATTAAGTTTTTCTAACCGCACGGTCCGTGAACCGCATCGAGTGCAACGCGGAACCGTTCGCGCAGGTTGAGGTGGTGCGGCATGACCGACTGGGAGTGTCTTCGCGTATTTGGTCCGTTTGGGGAGGGATTTGGTTCTGGTTTTCATGAGGGCCCCCTTGGGTGATGAGAGTTTACCACTTGGGTTTATCATTCAAGTCACGTGCCAAAATTAACACTTCCCCGTTCGTGGATTTTTTTTGAGGTTGTGTGCTGTTGGTATCGAAAAAAATTTGTACCTCGGCAAAAGATTCCCAGAGGGGAAAATTTTGATAGGAAGGATCTTCTGCCGAATGTGAGATTGCTGGACGGTTTGAGGGTGATGAAATGGTGGTTAAGGGGAGGACGATGGGGTGTGGAGGTGTTTCGCCCGTATGGCTTTTGCCCGACTTTCAAGTTGTTGAGCTTCCTCTGGTCTATCGGACTCCCTGAGAAGGGCAGCGTAGTTTTCCAAAATGGTAGCCACGTCGGGGTGGTCCGGCCCGTTGGCTTTTTCTTTAAGTGATAAGGCCTGTTGGTAGATCGATTCCGCTTTGGAATATTCCCTCTGACTCCTGAAAAACTCGGCCAGGCTATAGAGAGAACTGAGGAGGAGTGGATTAGCCGGGTCAAGCTTTCGCGCTTGGGCAACAGCCTTGAGTAACTGTTGCTCGGCGTGACTCTTGGCCCTCGGGGTGCCAGGTTTGGTAGGAGCGCACCCGGCGATCCAACCGGCTAGCAAGAGGCAGAAGGCTGGGATGAGCCAGAGCATGAAAAGGTTTGGCCAGGAGTGGGGCTTAGGTTTCTCCATTCCCCAATGGGCCTGTCAATTGACTGAATGGTTGAGGACCTTTTGGAGGGTCCGGGTGGTCAGAAGTCTGACATCCAGATGCCTGTTATGACGAATCCTCATAGTTGTTCGACATACCCTTTTCCAGCAAAGGCGTCAAGCGTGTCGGTAGTTTGTGGGGCCCTGGAAAGGGTTGATTTGAAGGCGTGGGATGCTCACGGAGGTGGATTCCTATGGCGTTGATCTGGTGCGCCATCTCAGGGCATGGATTTGGACATGCGGCTCAGGTGATTCCGGTCCTTAACGAGTTAGCACGGGACGTTCCAGGCCTCAAAGTCATTCTGAGGACCACTGTCCCGGAAAAGTTTTTTGCCAGTTGGTTGAAAGTTCCCTGGGAAATCAACCCCGTGAATCAAGATATCGGTTGTGTGCAAAAGGGGCCTCTGCGCATCGATGTTCAGGCGACATGGGAAGCCTATGCCCGATTCCACGAGGGCTGGGAGCAACGGGTTGCTGCGGAAGCTCGGGCGATAGCCTCACGGGCCCCCAAGCTTGTCCTCTCCAATATCTCCTACTTGGCTATTGAAGCCGGTGCTCGGGCTGGACTCCCCACGGTGGCACTGGCCTCTCTGTCGTGGGATGAGATCCTGCGACCGTTGATGGCCCAAGAAAACCAGGATCACCTTTCTGTAGTGAGGCACATCCAGGGGTCTTACCGATTTGCCGATTTACTCATTCGGTTGACGCCTGGGCTTCCGATGGAAGCCTTTCACCATAGGATAGGTGTGGGCCCCATTTGCCTGCCACTGGCAGTGTGCCAATCTTCCTGGCGAGCCCAAATCGATGGGCATCCGGATGCCCCAATTGTCTTGGTGGCCCTGGGAGGTGTTCCACTGGATTTCTTGCCCTATGACCGAATAGCGCAGGTATCCGGCTATCGGTTTCTATTAGATTTGCCAATTCCGGACGGGTTCAGGGGGCTCCGTTCGACCTCTTCTTTACCAATGGGGTTTGAGTCAATTCCCGCGATCGCCGACATCGTTGTTTCCAAGCCCGGATATGCAACCGTGGTTGAGACTGTCATGGCTCGCAAGCCTCTGGTTTATGTCAGGCGGTACAACTTTGCGGAGGAAGCCCTTTTAGTGGAGTTTTCCCACCGGTTTGGCCGTTCGGTTGAACTCTCGAAAGAAGACTTTTTTTCTGGGGCCTGGAAGGAAGCCTTAGATGAGGTGTGGGCCAGGCCTTTTCCGGAGGCGTGCCCCCCCGAATCCGGCATCAGGCATGCAGCTGAGCTCATCGCGAAGTATCTGTGAATAGTGGCAAGAGACGAGGGAGAGATGGCCTTTCCTGTTGGGTCGCAAGGGACGGGCTTGGTCCGGGGTCAGTGAGGGAAAGAAAGAGACTGAGCTGGCCTCAAGGTTATTTTCCAAGCGGTGATCCTTGACCATTCGTTCTCTCCAAAACACTCCCCTGACTTCTACCGTGTGGTTGGTCGTCATTTGAATATCCCCACGGGTTCTATCATGTCGTCCAAACACCACCACGGTATTGGGTCCGTCCTTTAGCTCAAAAACAAAATCGATGAACAGCTCCGTGTCATCCAGGTGTAACTCTAATCGAGTAACCGTGCCTCGCACGCGTACAACCTTCTTGTGGTAGCGATCTGGATGTGTGAGGAGCGTTGACACGGTCACGAGATCCGTGTTGAATTCCACCTCCTTGCTGACCCAAAATCCTTTCTTCTCTTTGGGAACGTCTGGTGGCTGTGGACACGTTGATCCACCCAAACCTCTTCCTTCCTTGCGGGCTTTCCTTCCCAGCATTTTCTCGAAGTTGCGGGGGGAGGGAAGGTCCGGGGTCGGGGGGTGGAATGAGTGCGGTGCGCCAGTTTCCACTCTAGGTGTCAGGAGGGTATTGCTATCGGGGGGTCCACTCAAAGGAAAAAATAGGGTTAAAAAGCAAAGGATACAGGTCATGCCGCGGGGTTCCTGGAGTTTACGTGGGAGTAGAGTTTGTATCGACTAAAGTCGCAGGTTCTAGTGTACAGCACCGCTTTGAGAAAATCTTGATCCAGGATGGTTGCCCCCTATTCTGAATCTGCCGTGATTGAAGCAAGTCAATTCCTGGCGGAATACCCCTAGGTGATAAAGTTTTTGTATAACTTGATAATGGTTTGGTATTATGGGGATTGAGATGACACGTCAGCAACGATATCAGCGGCGCCACAAAGATGCCGGCCTCTGTATCTACTGTCCCCGAAAAGCGGTGAGTCAATGGTTTTGTGCCATCCACCTGCAGAAAAGGCGAACGATGATGAGAGAACGCAAGGGAAGTCGACCTTGGCACCCCGGAGGCCCGGGCCGTCCTCCTTTGACCAGGCGTCCTCGTAAGGCTGCCTTGTAGGTGAGAGACTAAACCAAGGGACACCTGAGGTTTTGTATCGAGCCTCATAGATGGTGGAAAGGCAAGTGGTATGTCGATTGGTGGAAATGGCTGGTTGACCCTCAGTGGGGAGGAAGAGTTTTCGAACCAAGAAATTAGTCAAAGGCGGTTGACAGTTTATTCATGAAAAGACTCCACGAAGGAACCGGAAAGCCTGCGTGTAGATTCCCGGTGATGAACTCTCCCTGGGTCCCGCCACATTCAAAACCCTAATGGGTGTTTCCTGAACCCATGATGACACGGTGTCTGGGGTAGGGTGATCCGCCAGATTCAAGATAAGGCAGGGCTTGTTGAGACGATGGGCGGCCCGAATGGTGAAGGCCGTTCCGCCTGTGGGCTTTTTGAGGGTCAGAACCAGTGTCCCGTCTGAATCTCGCACGTTCCATTCGGTTCTTTGTGAAGGACGATCGGAGGGTGTTTCTTGTAAAGGGTAGCGGGAAGAAATTACCCCATCCTCGGCCTTACGCCCTCTAGGACACCAACCACCTATTTTCAGGCCAAATTCCACGGCGGCATCCAATGCAGCACGATCCACCCCAGTTTGTCCTCCAGTGATGATTTTTTTCACCAGTTTTCTAGTGGAAGGCTTGTTCACCAGGGACCCGTGGAATTTGGATCAATGAGGGGTTTTGGGGTTGCCCCAAGAGTGGTCCGTGGGTGATTTTCCTAAGATTTGGAGCAAAAAAGATTCCTTTCCACTGTTTTCGTGAAAGGGATTATCCGAAAAAAGAGAATAGCTGAACCCAATCGATGTTTCTAGGGTGCTGCATGGGCTTCTTACTTTTTTAGGAAAATGACGGTGGATAAGGAGGGCAGGCTATGGGGAGTAGGTATGTGGTCGGAAGGGTTCCCCTCTACCTGGTATTAATAGGAAGTTTGCTTTTGGCCGGATGTCTCCTAGAGACTTGGGAGGGTTTAGTGCAAGACGAGTATAAATCGAGTCGAGCCGATCGCATCTGCCACCCCTATGGCGATTGTGAGCAAGGGGAATGGGTTCGCATTGGAAAATCGGAGATTGATGCCTTTTTAGCGTATTCGGAATGTGAGGACCGCTTTGTCCAGACCCACGGCCAGTGGTCTGAGGGCACCATAGTAATGGGCCTGGAGGTTGGTCGATGTATGAAATCGAAAGGCTATATTCTTGCGCGCCCATGACTTCAAAGTTTCCCATTTGGGGGCATGGGATCTTTCGGTTCCAACTTTTGGTCTTTCCGTGAGAATCAATTGGGCATGAATACATGAGGTGTCCTTGTATCCTTATACATTATACATTTTCCCTAATTTAAAGAATCTTCCTTAGGCGAGAAACATGCGACAAAGCCTTCTTAATGACCGTCCTCATACTTTCCAAAGTACCTCTGCTTACCCTCCTGCTGGTCGGTTGTCCTACCACGCTTTTGCTCCCGTGTTTTCTTCGCCTTTGTGATTGGATCCATCCCGGAGCCGGGAGAATCTCGTGGAAAGCTCAGGGTTCTTGCAACAAATTAAACAACAATTTGGGCTAAAGAGTGATTATGCTTTGGCCAAGTGCCTTGGCATTACTCAGCCCGAAGCTAACTTGATCCGGCGGGGCCGGAAGGTGCCGAACCCCGAGTTGTGTATTAAAATGGCCAATTTATTAGGCCGAAACCCTGTGGAGTTGCTCCTTGTGGCTCAGAAGGATAAAGCTCCCGTTCACGCCAGACGCTATTGGACCCTCGCTTTGACAGCCGTTGATGCCATGCTGAACGTTCCGCAGCACCCTCGGTATCTACCTCTTAAAATTCAGGCTATTGGGGAGGAACTCCGTCAATTAGGAACTCAGACCCTTTGTTATGAAGGGGCGCTGGCGCACGCTGAAGCCGTTCGGCTGATGGAGACGGCTCAACGATCAGTCGATGCCGTCATGGAGCGCTGGCATCTCTGGCGATTGGGTGAACTGTTATACCCCAATTATTTGTTGGTCAATCAAGGGGCGGTCCGCCGTCGAGTATCGATTCGTCGTCTCCTGATCCTCACTCTGGCCCAAGTTACAGCCGAAGCGTCTTTGGCGGATGCCATTCAAGTGATGCATGATCAACGCGGTGCAGGCATTTCCGTCTTTTTCGCCTTCCGGGAGGAACTCGAACGTACGGTGACCTTCCAACGGCTGGCCGAGGCCTACAAAACCCATGGCGGGACCAATGAAATTAATGCCGCTTTATTTGATGAGGAAATGCTGATTTTTTCACGTTCTT
>JACZVJ010000074.1 GCA_022572725.1 Nitrospinota bacterium
TTTCTGGAGGACCAGGTCTGGCCCAAACGCTGCGGGCACATGAAAGGGAAGCGGGTGATTCCTGTTGAGGAACAGGTCCAAAAAATTAAGGCCGCCATCGACGCCCGTGGTGATGGGGATTTTTTCCTCGTCGCCCGAACGGATGCCCGGCAGGTCAATGGGCTGGACGATGCGATTCGCCGGTGCCTGCGCTACAAGGACGCCGGGGCCGACGCCTTGTTTGTGGAAGCCCCTCAGAGCCAGGAGGAACTCGCCCACATTTCACGCGAGCTGCCCCCTCCCCTGGTCGCGAATATGCTGGAGGGAGGGGTGACCCCTCTCCTCAACAGGGAAGAGCTCGCCGCACTGGGGTTTCAATTGGTGGTCTGCCCCCTGACGGCCCTGTATGCCTCGGCCAAAATCATGCGGGAGATGTTCGGGCTCATTAAATCCTCAGGCACCACCCGGGATGCGTTGGACCGCCTCCTCTCCTTTCAAGACTTTCACGACGTGATTGGGCTCCATGACTACTACAAGCTTGATGATCGGTATCGGACTTCTGAATCCCCGGAATAATTCTTCCCTTTTCGGTTTCACTAAACTCCTCTCCTTGTCTCCCGTCTCGCTGCCTTTTTCCCTTCCCTTCCTCCGCCTTGCAACCCGAAGCTCTTTCCCATACCGTACGGCGAAATGTCTCGTTCACGTCTTTTTCTTCTTTGCAGTCTGACTGCCCTGCTCTACTCCCTTTCCCTCTCCAATAACCTCGAGGGGTTCCAGTTCGGGGCCTTGGCCTGGGTCTCTCTTATTCCCCTCCACATCGCGCTGGAAGGGGCAACCAGTCGCCAAGCCTTTTGGCGCGGGTGGCTCACCGGCCTGTTGGCATTCGTCGGGACGGTGTATTGGGTGATCACGGCGATGCACCAGTATGGCCAGGTGCCGATTACGATCAGCATCGCCCTCATGGTGCTCCTGGCCACCTACCTCGGCCTGTATATTGGCCTGTATACCCTGGGCGTGGTGTGGCTGGAGCAGAAGTGGGGGAGGGTCACGTTTCTGGTCGCTCCTTGTCTGTGGGTGTCTCTCGAGTTTCTGCGTACCCATCTGCTCAGCGGCTTTCCGTGGGGCTTGTTGGGGTACTCGCAGTTCCGCTTTCTCCCCGTCATCCAGTTTGCGGATATAACAGGCGTGTATGGGGTTTCGTTTCTTATCGTGGTTGTCAACCTGACGGTTTTTCTCCTGGGCCGCCGGCTCTTTGCCGCAAGATCCGCCACCGTGAAACCGAGTTTCCCTTGGCCGGCACTGGGAACAGCCCTTGCGAGCCTGACCATCGTCCTTGCCTATGGGTATGCACGCCTTGACCAGGAAGCCGCCTCAATCACCCAATCCCGGATGCTCCAGATTGGATTGGTGCAAGCGAACATCGATCAGTCCCACAAATGGGACCCCGAGTACCGGCTCGAGACGATGAACCGGTACGAGCGGCTGACTGCGCAAGTCGCTCCGGGAGTGGACCTCATCATCTGGCCCGAGGCTGCTACTCCATTTCTTTTCGAGAAAGAGCCCGCCTACCAGTCCCTCGTCATTTCGATGGTCCAACAGGCCGACGCCTCATTGGTCTTTGGGAGTCCGACCTTGCGGCGTCACGCGGATGGACGCCCCTACCTTTTCAACAGCGCCTACCTGCTGAACCCATCCGGAGAGACCACCGGTCGGTATGACAAGCAACACCTCGTCCCGTTCGGGGAATACATTCCGCTCCGGCAGTTCCTGTCGTTTCTGGACAAGCTGGTCGTGGGAATTGGGGATTTTGAGCCGGGAGCCGCCCCGACTCTGTTGACACTCTCTGAGGAATCCTCACCCCCGAACGTTCGATTTGGTGTCGCGATTTGCTTCGAGGTGATTTTTCCTGATCTCGTGCGTGAGTTGGCGTGGGGAGGGGCCAATTTCTTGGTGACAGTTACCAATGACGCCTGGTTTGGAGACACCGTGGCCCCCTATCAGCACTTCGCCATGACCGTCCTGCGGGCCGTCGAAAACCGCCTGGCCTTCGCCCGCGCGGCCAATACGGGAATCTCTGGGTTCATCGCCCCGGATGGCCGTATTCTCCAAACCACTCCCATTTTCACCGAGAACTCCCTCACCGGTGCCATTCCGCTTCGTGCCCCCTCGACGTTTTACACCCGCTTTGGCGATATGTTTGCCTGGGCCTGTGTTATAATCACGACAATTTTGTTATTGTTCGTCCGGTTTTTCCACATACCCGGAGCCATCGAAACAATCTTCAAGGCGCCAACACAACAAAAGGGAGTCCAGGATGCTTGAAGAGATTCGCACACGCCTCAATGCCATCCGTCACCAGGTCGCAGAATTAGCGAGGCATCTTTGACCTGCCCCGCCTGAACAATGAGTTGGAAGAACTCGAACGACAGCGCTCCCAACCCGATTTTTGGCAGGATGCGCCAACCGCTACGAAGGTGGGTCAGCGAGTCGCTTCGATCGAGCGGGATCTCAACCGGCCCACCGACCTGGAACGGCAACTGGCTGACCTCCAGGCCACGCTGGAGTTGGTCGGTGAGCAGGAAGATCCGGAACTCCAAGAGGAACTGGCTAAAGGAGTCAGCCAACTTGAAACCAAGCTTGACCAGCTTCGCGTCGAGCGTTTGCTGTCGGGCGAATATGACACTTCCCCGGCGATCTTGGGTATTAGCCCCGGCGCAGGAGGGACGGAGTCGCAGGATTGGGCGCAAATGCTCATGCGCATGTATGTGCGATGGGCTGAACAGCGGGGTTACAAGGTTGAGCTCATTGATCTCCAACCCGGCGATGAAGCCGGGATTAAAAGCGTGACGCTGGGGATCGCCGGTCCCCATGCCTATGGGTATTTAAAGGCTGAAGCCGGCGTGCATCGGCTGGTGCGCATCTCCCCGTTTGATGCCAACAAGCGCCGTCATACCTCCTTTGCGGCCGTGTCCGTATTGCCGGAAATGGAAGACGACGTGGAGGTGGTTATCGACGAGAAGGACTTGAAAATCGATACCTTCCGGGCCGGCGGGGCGGGAGGGCAAAACGTGAACAAGGTGGAGACCGCGGTGCGGATGACGCATATCCCGACCGGGATCGTCGTGCAATGCCAAAACCAACGGTCCCAACTCCCAAACCGCCTGGGGGCCATGCGGGTCCTTAAATCCAAGCTGTTCGAGCTGGAACGTCAGAGGAAGGATGCGGAAGTCCAAAACCTTGTCGGGGAAAAGAAAGACATCGGGTGGGGCAGCCAAATTCGTTCCTATGTGTTTCAACCGTATCAAATGGTCAAGGATCACCGGACCAACCAGGAATCCGGCAATGTCACAGCCGTGATGGATGGCGCGCTTGATCCCTTTATTGAGGCTTACTTGCAACAGAAACTGTCGGCGCCACCTTCTTAACAACGGTCCTACCAGAACCTCCAAGTCCAACCTGAGCATACGACCCACACTGACCGTCGTGGTTCCCTGACCGAGTAACCACTTCTAGGATCGAACCTGTTTCATGGAAGACTCGAACGAACAACGATCCCAACGGATTCAAAGGCTCGCCACCCTCCGAACCCTTGGCGTGCAGCCGTATGGCACTCGGTTTGAGGTGACCCACGACCTTGGGCCTCTCATCGCCCTCCATGGTGCCAAATCGAAAGCGGAGTTGGACCAGGAGATTATTCGGTGCCGCATTGCCGGACGCATCCTTGCCCTCCGCCGGTTCGGAAAGGCCGCATTTGCCGCCCTCCAGGACGGTCCCGATCAAATGCAGGTGTACTTGAAAAGGGATGTATTGGGGGAGGATGCCTATCGCTTGTGCCAGGAGCTGGACCTGGGGGATTGGATTGGTGTGGAGGGCCGACTCTTTCGCACCAAAACCGACGAACTAACAGTCGAAGTCAACACGCTCACGTTTTTGGCAAAGGGCCTCCGCCCGTTGCCGGAAAAATGGCACGGCTTGACCGACATCGAAACCCGGTACCGCCAGCGGTACGTGGACTTGATCGCCAACCCGGAAGTTCACAAGATCTTCCACACCCGCAGTCTCATTATTGCCACCATTCGTTCTTTCTTGACCGAGCACGGCTTCTTAGAAGTCGAAACTCCCATGATGCACCCAATTCCCGGCGGGGCCACGGCCAAACCTTTTGTGACTCACCACAATTCCCTCAATGCTGACCTGTACCTTCGGGTCGCCCCGGAGCTCTATTTGAAACGGTTGATCGTGGGCGGATTGCGCCGCGTGTTCGAAATCAATCGGAGTTTCCGAAACGAAGGGATCTCCACCATCCATAATCCGGAATTCACGATGTTAGAATTTTACCAAGCCTATGCCGACTACCAGGACCTCATGGCATTGACTGAACAACTCTTCGTCCGACTTGCCACTGAGGTCTGCGGAACCTCCACCCTTGAATACCAGGGCCACAAAATTGACTTGGCGCCCCCATGGCGGCGGCTCTCCTATTTCGAGTCGATTATCGAGATGAATGGGTTCGATCGAAGCATCCTGCACCACCGAGAGAAGGCTGTAACGGCAGCTCAGAAACTCGGGCTGGACGTTTCTTCCAATATGAGCCTGGTTGGCATCCTCAACCTGATTTTCGAAGAGACGGTGGAACCACGATTACTCCAACCCACTTTCATTACAGACTATCCAACGGAGATTTCTCCTTTATCCCGAAGAAAGGATTCCGACCCCTCCCTCACGGATCGGTTCGAGTTGTATATCGCCAGCCGGGAACTGGCTAACGGGTTTTCGGAGCTCAATGATCCCCTTGACCAACGCCAACGATTTGAGGACCAGGCGGCCCAGCGTGAAGCCGGCGATGAGGAGGCGCATTATCTCGATGAAGATTTCCTCCGCGCGCTGGAATATGGGATGCCCCCGACAGCCGGCGAGGGGATCGGGATCGACCGATTGGTGATGCTCCTGACGAACCAAGCCTCCATTCGTGACGTGATTCTCTTTCCTCAACTCCGGCCGGAGAAACCCACGTGAATGTGCCCTATGAGATTTTTGTTGGCCTCCGCTATCTCCGTGCTAAACGCCGGACCCGTACGATTTCGTTAAACACCTTCATTTCAATTGCCGGGATCACCCTTGGCGTGGCCGCGTTAATCGGCACGCTCGGCATTATGACCGGCTTTAAAGAAGACCTTCAGGCTAAAATCCTCGGGACCACCTCTCACGCTGTGGTTC
Source organism: Nitrospinota bacterium (assembly GCA_022572725.1). GTDB lineage: Bacteria > Nitrospirota > Nitrospiria > Nitrospirales > UBA8639 > JACZVJ01. The sequence goes on from JACZVJ010000074.1 coordinate 5,197, forward strand.
AATTGCTGGGTCAACAACCGATGGCGGGGTATGAAGCTATCGTCCCACAGGTGGAAGAGGTCTCTGGTGTCGTTGCCGCGACACCCTTTATCCTCAAACAGGTGTTGCTCACTTCCAAAACCGGAGTTCAGGGTATCATCCTGCGCGGCATTGACCCGGAAAAGGAACCGCAAGTCACCGAAATTGCCTCCAATGTGAAATTCGGTCGTGTCAAAGACTTGGCTGCTCCACCCAACTCCTCCTCAAACCCAACCATCGGGAACCCCAGTCAAACCCCGGCCCTTCCCAAGCCCGGGATCATTCTCGGGAAAGAATTGGCCCTGCGATTAGGTGTGTTTGTCGGAGATCGGGTGAACGTGGTCTCACCCGTGGGGCGCATGACTGCCATCGGGATGACTCCCAAGATTCGGCCTTTTCAGGTTGTTGGGATTTTTGAATCCGGGATGTATGAGTATGACTCCTCCCTGGCATTCATTGCCCTCACGGAAGCCCAAAAGTTTTTCAACCTAGGAAAGACGGTGACAGGCATCGAGGTAAAAGTTCACGACGTCTTCGCAGCCGATACCATTGTCACCTCCATCAAGACGGCCTTGGGAGGCGGCTATATAGCCCGGGATTGGATGCAAATGAACAAGAATCTCTTTTCCGCCCTCAAGCTGGAAAAGACCATGATGTTTCTGCTTTTGGTCCTGATCACGCTGGTCGCCTCGTTTAATATCGTCGGCACCCTCACCATGATTGTGAATGAAAAGCAGAGGGAGATTGCCATCTTGAAAGCCATGGGCGCCACGCCCAAGGCCATCATGCGGATTTTTATGCTCAATGGGGTGGTGATCGGGTTAACCGGCACCGCCATCGGGATTCCACTGGGGTATACTTTTCTCTGGTTGATCCAGACCTATTGGACCTTCGATCCTACCGTGTATTACATCTCCCGGGTGCCGGTTCACATCAAAGCCTTGGATGTTCTCCTCGTGTCATTCTCGGCCATTCTGATCAGTTTTATGGCCACGGTGTACCCGTCCTGGCAAGCTTCAAAGTTGGCTCCTGCGAGTGCGTTGAGATATGAATAGCCCTACCATGAGCCACCATGATCCTGGCACTCCCCTTCTTCAAGTTAAGGATTTGCATAAATCCTTTACGCTTGGCAGCCAAACCGTGGAGGTACTCAAGGGGATTAGCCTGGATCTCAACCGTGGGGAAATGCTTGCGATGGTCGGGGCTTCCGGCGTGGGGAAAAGCACTTTTCTCCACATCCTAGGTACCCTGGACCTGCCCACCAAAGGCACGGTGTGGTATGAAAACCAGGATCTGTTCCAGTTATCCGAGCACGCCTTGGCTGAATTTCGGAATCGACGAATTGGGTTTGTCTTTCAATTTCATCATCTTTTGCCTGAATTCACCGCCCTGGAAAACACCTATCTCCCGGCGCTCATTCAGAGATGCCCCAAGGAGAAAGCCGTTGAAGAAGCCATGACGCTGCTTGCAGAAGTCGGGCTTGCTCACCGGGTGCATCACAAGCCCGGTGAATTATCAGGAGGCGAACAGCAACGAGTCGCAGTCGCTCGGGCCCTGGTCCGAAATCCAGATCTCGTGCTGGCCGACGAGCCCACCGGAAACCTGGACACTAAGACTGGAGAGGCCCTCTTTAATTTACTGAAGGATTTAAAACAGAAGCGGGGAACAGCCTTTGTAATCGTGACCCACAATGAGCGACTTTCCAGACAGGCCGACCGTTTGATTCACATCCAAGATGGTCAAATCATCGATTAGGGCCTGTTAAAAATAATTTGGACAAAATCGCGCCCAGATTTGGGTCGGATTTGGACGGAACGATTGAGAAAATTCCGAGGCATAGCACGGCTATGGTGGGGTTTTTTCGATTGAGGCGCGTTCAAAGATGGCCCAAAGATGGGATGCGAGACGTCCAAGTTTTTTTTAACATGCCCTTAATCAATTTAGGCGGGGAAAGCAACTTTTTTGTAGAAATCGTGGGTGGTCTTGTGTGCAGTTGGAGATACCTCCTGCGAGGTCAGGGCCTTTGGGGGGTCGCCGAAATCCGGTCCTTGATCACATCAAAGGTCGCCTTTGGAATAACTTTCTTGGCCACCAACTCTCCCCTCAGGCGGTAGGGTCGATTGGCAACGACCTTTTCAGCCATATCTTTCGTCAACCCCAAGAATAACACCAGGTCATTGGCAGAGGCCGTATTGATGTTGACCGGAGCCAACGCTCCCTTAAGAGGGGCCGTAACAGGTGCCGGCTCAGGTCGAGGAGCTGGCTTGGATGAAGACAACGGGGGCTGAGGAGATGGACCGGGCGGGATCTTCGCTATGGTCGCCGTATCCCGTTCTCTGGCTTCCTTTAATTCCTTTTGGTAGCGCTGGATCGTATCTTTCAAGGCCCGAACCTGACTCTTGGCCCTCTGAAATTCCCGTTGTGTGACGCTGAGCTTTTTGGCATAAGCCCTGGATTTTTTTTCCAGCTCTTTCTCGTGCGATGTCATGAGGGCCCGTTCACTTTCACGGCCTTCCTTGATGCGTTGAACTTCGGAGCCCATCATTTCCAAGTCCATGGCCACTTTTTCATTCTGGCCTTTCAGAAGCCTGTTCTGCTCCTCCAGGGCCTTTCGAACCATCCGGCTTTTTTCAAGTTCCACCTTTGCAGATTCCATATCCACCATGGCCGCTTCATACTTACTTTTTGAAACCACACACCCACTTGCCACCAGGAGCGGAATGACCAGCGCGGCCATAATCGTTCTCGATTGCATTGAATTCCTCCCCTTATTCTTTCCCATCGTCACCCAGACCCTATTCAATTGGATCGCACCTTCTTGTCAACCCCCCGTCTCAAGGAAATCTCCAGCAGACAAGTCATTCGGGGGATATCATAGAATGGAGTGCGAAATGGCTTTTGTCAATAGTCGGAGACTACTCTCTCCCATCACAATCCTAGGATGACACCACGACTCCATTTCCTCATGCCATAGGCCGACAAGAGCCTGTGAAGTATTCAGCATTTAGTCACAAAGCCTGTACTTCCCCTTCACGAAGAGATCGGGCGAATATCCAATAGCTTTTCATGCCATGGAGCAATTCGGACCAGGACAAGCCGTCTTTCTCGGTTTAATCGAGGGACTCACGGAATTTTTGCCTGTGTCCTCGACCGGCCACCTGATATTGGCAGGACACTGGCTTGGCTTTACCGGCACCCTGGCCGTGAGTGTGGACATCTGCATCCAATTCGGATCGATTCTGGCTATCGTCGTGTATGAGCGCGCCAAGATTCTCGCCCTTTTCGGAAAAGCCGTGGAGGAGCAGGCAGCTATTCGGCGCATGATTCACACCCACCGGGAAACCCGGGGGGATTCTTCACTCCAAGTCTGGGGCCCTGTCCTTCGTCGGTCTGTTCACGAACATCGAAACCTGTGGTTTCTGATTGGACTAGGTGTCGCGTTTCTCCCCGCAGCGATTGTGGGATTGCTCACCCATGACTGGATCGAGACCTATCTCTTCTCTCCAAAAACCGTGGCGATCAGCCTGGTAGTGGGAGGCTTAATCATTTTGCTTGTCGAGATGAGGCCAAAGCCCATTCGGTATTCAGAGCTTGAACAGGTGGGTCTCCGCACGGCATTCGGGGTTGGCATCGCTCAATGCGCGGCCTTGATTCCAGGCATGTCACGGTCGGGCTCGACGATTGTGGGTGGTCTCCTCCTCGGGGTGGATCGGAAGGTGGCCACGGAATATTCCTTCTTCCTTGCTCTGCCAACTATGTTTGCGGCCACGGGGTACAAATTCGTGCAATCCTACCACCTGTTTAGCGCCCATGATGCAGCGGCTTTGGCCCTAGGAATGGTGGTTTCCTTTCTAGTGGCCTGGGCCGTCATTGCGCTCTTCCTTTCCTTTGTCAAACGGCACACCCTGCGAGTCTTTGCCTACTATCGGGTAGCAGTGGGCATGATTCTTTTACTTGTGATTTAAGGATTCGAGGGGAAAAGGGATGGACGGGGGGGTGAGAACCGCTTAGGAGGCATAAAGGTGTGGTTGCCGATCACGGAACAGATCATTATAGGGATTGAGCCACTTATCCCGGGCTTCGGTCACATCAATATCCACAACAGTTAATTCCTCTTTGTCCGGTGGGGCCCGGTGCAGAATCTTCCCCCCAGGGGAGACCACCTCACTTTTCCCGATAAACGTCAGCGCCGGTTTCCCTCCTCGTTCTTCTTGGCCAATTCGGTTGGCTGTCACGCTGAACACCCGGTTTTCCAGACATCTCGTGACCATGGCATCGGGACAGTGGGGGAGGATGAGGTTGGAAGGATGACACAAAATCTCAGCCCCCTTGAGCGCCAAGGTTCTTGCGGCCTCGGGATAGAACCAATCAAAGCAAATCATGATCCCAACCTTTGCAGGCCCAATATCCCACACCTGCAACCCGGTGTCTCCTGGGGAGAAAAACAACGTTTCCTCATCGAACAAGTGAGTTTTTCGATACAGGCCGATAAACCCGCTGGGTCCCACCAACACGGCTGAGTTATAGAACCGACCCTGAAACTGCTCGGCGATCCCCGCGACAACAAACATGTCCCGCCGTTTCGCCACATCCATGAGCCGCCTGGTGGTTGGCCCTTCCGGAACAAGTTCGGCCAAACTTGCCACTTCCTCCTGGGAAATGAACTGATAACCGGACATCGCCAATTCAGGGAGCACCAAAAGGTCGCACTCCATCGAAGAGACAGCAGCGATAACCGAATCAAAATTGTTGTTGACCTCCCCGAAGACCGGGGCAAATTGGTAAAACCCGACTCTCATCAAGGGTTACCTCGCCAAGAAAAAAGCGGCCAGGACTGTCCCGCCCGCTTCAGGTTCGACCGAATCCCCGAAAAGGGGTCAAGGACCTTCCTTCAAATGCATGATCGTACACTTGGCATTTTGGGATAGCGACAACATGTTATGCGCCGCTTCATTCACGTACGTGAATGAGAAAAAGATCCTTCCCCCCACCTTTGGCTGAAGTTACGAATCCTGCCTGCCCTCCTGCCGAATTCCCGAAGCCCGGGTCCCTGTCTGACTGGTGACTTTATCCAAGAGTTTGGCATCCTTTTCAACCGGTGCCGCGAAATCCCGACTCCATTCCCACCAGGATCCCGGATAATTCTTGACCTTTTCGTATCCCACCAGCCGAAAGACAAAGTACAACCAGGCCGAGCGAACTCCACCCAGGCAGTACGTAATAATCTCGTGGCTCGGGTCAAGGCCAAATTCTTGGAACATTTTTTGAATCATTCCCAAATCCTTCACTGACCCATCGGACTTGAGAAACCCATTCCAAGGGATATTGGAAGCCGTGGGAATATGACCTGCTCGGGGAAGACCCTCGATGTCTTTCCCTGCATATTCTTCTACACTTCGTGCATCCAAGATGATCGTCTCCCGACGAGGTGCTTTCACCAGTTTTTTCAGCTCATCCTTCATCACCAACAGTTCAGGATGGGGAGCAACTTGGAAATTCCCGGGCTGGGGGCGCGCGGGTTCGTGCTCATACGGACGGTGCTCAGCCGTCCATTTCACCCATCCTCCATCCAATACCCGAACGCTGGGATGTCCCAAGTACTGAAGCATCCAAAACATCCGCCCTTCATCTCCCCAATTGTCAAAGGGATTGGAATAAATGACGATGTCGCTCGAATGATTGATCCCTAACGCCCGAAGCCTTTGTTCAATGCGTGAAAGATCCGGGTCAAGCAATCCCTTGGCCGTGGCATTTGGATCACTGTATTCATGCCACGTGCTATGCACCGCCCCACGAATATGGGACGAGAAGGCGGCCTGACCACGCACATCGATAAGAACAAGGTCTTCCCGCCCGAGATTCTGAGCCAACGATTCGGTGTCAATTAAAAACTGATGTGTCATGGGTCACTCTCTTATCCAAAAATTTGGTGCCCGGTTGGGTTGACCGTTCCTTCACGAAAACTCGAACACCCGACTCTGGGATCCAGGGGTTGAGTATTCAAAGCCACACCCAAGGTGGAATCCAACGGAAACTCGCGCGAATAAATGTTAAACACATAGGGGTCATTTCCCTTTAACCCGTATTTCTCCCGGAGCATAGCATGCTGGCCATCTGTCAAAATATGATACCGGACCCGTGCTTCGACAACCAAGCCCTTCCGGTCCTTCGGGATTTCATAGGTGAACTCATAATCCCGGCTGGCCAAGGGCAGCAAGCGATTATCATACACCTCGACAATCACCGGCTGCCAGAGGATCCAACGTCCCATGGTTTCCAATTGCTGATCAAGGACAGTCCCCTCCTGATCACGAACAATGAACTCCACCGTGAAATGCCGGTCCGGATCCCCGGTCGGAATTTTATGCCCCGCACCGGCATTGATAAGAGTCAGGGTAAAGGTGATCGGGTGTCCTGCCTGAGGGACTGGCGAATCCGCCTGCACATGAATGGCCACTGCCCGTTTAATCATGTCCGGATCATGGCCGCCTGGCCAAAGATGCCGCCGCCCTTGCCGAATTGGACCCCCCTCGGCCACCGGCCGGGTGACTTCCGACATGTGACAACTCTGGCAAATGAAGCCTTTTTCCTTCATGAAATATTCCCCCTCATACTCCGGGTAAGTCCCACAGGGGCCAACATTGTAAAACTGAAAGGGTCCAGACACGACATTGTGGCAACGATAGCAAACCTTCGTGGTGCGAAACCCGGGATCAAATTCGGTGGGGTGGGGAGCCACGGAATCATCAAACGGGCCATAAATGACCCCATCCCTGACATGACAGGCGGCGCAGGTCACACCCTCCTGCTGGAAGTCGGCATCATAGCGAGGATTCCGGATTTGGATGGCTTTTTCCACACGGTCCTGAGGAATCCCCTGAATGAGAGTTGGTTGCTGATTCTCCAGAGGAGTATGACAGTTGAGACAGACCCACACCTGATTATCCCTTTTCCAATAGGCCTGAAAAAATGGATCGGTATACGCATGGGCATGGATGCTGGTTTTCCATTCTTCATAAATTTCTCGGTGGCAACGTCCACACTCTTCCGCCCTGAGGCTTTCCAGACCTACCGGCACCTTCTGAAAGGGAAGGGCTTTTGCATAATCGGACCGGAGTCCAAAAATGACGGTGGGCCGAATCTCGGTGTAGAAATAATTCACCAAAAATGAAACCAGGAGGACGAGGCCTAACAACAACAGCAGCTTTGTACGGCGTCGGCGTCGACGGACCATGGATTAGGCCTCCAGTAAGGCTTGCACATGCCGGTCCACCGAGGCGGAGAGGGCGCGCAGGTTGTACCCGCCCTCAAGGCATGAAACCACTCGTCCCGAAGCATGGCGAAGAGCGATGCCCGCCACGATCTGAGTCAAAGAAGCAAAGCCATCTTCAGTAAGCCCCAAGCTAGCGAGAGGATCGTCACGGTGAGCGTCAAATCCTGCGGAGATCAACACAAATCCAGGGTTAAAGGCATCAGCCGCCGGGACCAACACCTTTTCAAACACCTCACGGAACTCTTCATCTCCCTGTCCTCCGGACATAGGCACATTGATGGTCAGTCCTTCTCCCTTCCCATTTCCCCGTTCGGTCGCAGCCCCCGTCCCTGGATAATGCGGATATTGGTGAGTGCTGAAATAAAGAACCGAAGGATCATCGTCAAAGGAATGTTGCGTTCCATTCCCATGATGAACATCCCAGTCCACAATAAGGACCCGTTGAATACCATGCCGTTCCTGGATGTACCTGGCAGCCACCGCGACATTGTTAAAAAGGCAGAACCCCATGGCTCGAGCGGCTTCCGCATGATGGCCAGGTGGACGAACCGCACAAAATGCTTGATCCACTTGCCCGTCCATGATGGCATCAACCGCAGACATGGCACCCCCGGCTGCCAAGTAGGCGGCATGAACCGAGCCAGGAGAGAGGGAGGTGTCGGGATCTAGAGAGGCATATCCAGTTGAAGGCGCTCGGCTTTCCAATCGTTGAATATAGGAGAGCGCATGGACGCGGGCGATCCAATCCTTAGCTGCCGCGTGAGGTTCGATGCGGGTGAGCCGAGCCAACGTCCCGGAAGACTCCAATCGAGACAGAATAGCCCGAAGGCGTTCCGGAGACTCCGGATGCCCCCCCCCCATATCATGCTCAAGGTAAGCCGGGTGATAGACCAACCCCACGCGACCCATGAAGCAGCCTTTCTTTCAAATGCCCTTCAGAGGAAACTCCAAAACATTCACCCTCGCCCCTTTGGGGAGAGGGAAGGGTGAGGGGGAAAACTCCAACTGCATACCCCGGCTAAAAACAAGCGAGGGATCGTAACACACGCTCTGTTGTTAGACAACGTAACGACCCTCATGCTAAATTCCATGATCATCATAATGGAGTCTCGTTCAAATCTCTTGACAAGGAAGACCAATGCCAGATCCCAAAATTGAGCAGTTTAAAAAAGTCTTAAAGATCGACCCGAACGATGAGACCCTCTGGTTTGGCCTGGGGAAAGCATACATGGGAGAGGAAAACTGGGAGGAAGCGATCTCGGCCCTGGAAAGCTGCATCAACGCCAAGCCGACCTACTCGGCGGCATATCAAGCCCTCGCACCATGCTACAAAAACAATAACCAGGCAGAAAAGTGTAGAGAGGTGTGTCAGAAGGGCATTGAAGTGGCCACCGACCAGGGAGCTCTGATGGTCATCAAGAATCTCGAACAGCTAAGAGATTCGCTCCAGTAGCAACCGCAGGAATCTGTTTTCCTAGGAGGCTGTCCGAGACTAGTGATCGTCGCGAGGTTGTGTCGGGTTGAGTCAGATTTTTCGATCGTTTGAGGCGAATAGTGGGTCTATTTAACGAAAAGGATCGGAGAATCTGGCCAAATCCGGCGCAACCGCAGTAGATCAATCTAATCTCGGACAGCCTCCTAGTGTAGTGTTTCACGCTGTTCTTGTCTTATTCAGGGCCTTCCGGGCCCGGGTAACCTTTTCCATGATCGTTTCCACCGTGGCGGTCCAAACGAATGGCTTCGGCGCCGCATTGTGGTACGTGATGTACTCTTCAATGGCCTGAATCAATTCCGGCACGCTCCGGAATACGCCTCGGCGGATCCGTTTGGTGGTCAGTTCGCCGAAGAAGCGTTCGACCAGATTGAGCCACGAACTGCTCGTGGGCGTGAAATGCATGTGGAACCGCGGATGCCGCTTGAGCCACCGCTGCACCGTGGGGTGCTTGTGGGTCGCATAATTGTCGACGATGAGATGCAGGGGCTGGTCCTGGGGTGTCTGGTCATCAATCACCCGAAGGAATTTCAGCCACTCCGTGTGGCGATGGCGCGGGAGGCACGTGGAGATGACTTTCCCTTCCGCGACATTCAGTGCGGCAAACAAGGTGGTGGTGCCATGCCGCTTATCGTCATGCGTCATGGTCCCACAGCGGCCCTTCTTCAGCGGGAGCCCAGGTTGCGTGCGATCAAGGGCTTGAATGTGACACTTCTCATCGACACTGAGGACGAGGGCATGCGCTGGGGGATTCAGGTACAGCCCCACCACGTCGTCGAGTTTCTCCAGGAAGTGCGGGTCCTTGCTGAGTGTGAACGTCCGCACCAAGTGCGGTGTGAGCCCATGGGCTTTCCAGACGCGATGGACCAAGGCAGGGTTGGTGCCGAGGTGCTGGGCCAACGTGCGGAGCGACCAGTGGGTCGCGGCGCGCGGCGAGGTTTGCGTGGTGGTCTTCACAATGCGCGCGGCCAGGGCCTGCCGGGCCTGCGGCGGACGCCCCCCGCGCGGAGCGTCCTGGACAATGCCCGTCAGTCGGTGGGTCGCGAAGCGCTGCCGCCACAGACCCACCGTCTGGCGACTGGTGCCCACGGCGGTGGCAATGTGCCGATTGTCTTGCCGGTCAGCGGCCAACAGCACAATCGTGGCCCGGAGCATCAAGCGAGCGGGCGTCCGCCGGCCTCGGGCCCACTGCTGTAATTGAGTGCGTTCAGCATCAGTCAGGTGAAAGGAAGGGGCTCTGCGCATATGGATCTCCTCCTACTGGGGAGAAGATAACCATGGGTCTCGATAAGTCAAGATAATTATGAATCAATACACTAGGGGCAGGACTTATTTTTTTGGTTCTCCGCCTCATGTGTCCACTCCTGGGCTTAATTTGATGAGGAGCCTTGGGATTTTGAAAGTATGGTGGAAGA
>JACZVJ010000075.1 GCA_022572725.1 Nitrospinota bacterium
GTCCTGTTGCTAATATTTGCCCTCTGGCCAATTATAAAAAGGACCACGGGGGTGGAGAAAGAAAGGGGCCCTATTTTAGATTGTTAAAATTGAAAAAAGGTCACTACCCAGGTCTTTCCCACCCAAGCTTGATTTCAATTTTTCCTGGAGGGCATTTCCTGCTGAACTTACAGGTTCATTTCTGGCATATTGTCTCTCATGCAAGAGACCATGCTATGCCAGGGGCGATATTTGGAGGTTGCGGATCTGCTCTGGTTACGAGCCTGGATCCATACGCCTCGCCACTGGAGTCGCCATCAACTCACGTTGGCGTTATGTTGGCAATGGGATTGGCGCACCTCCACCGGGCAACTGAAAAATTACGCGGCTCGCAGTTTTCTGCTCAAGCTGGAGCAGCGAGGTTTGATGACGCTGCCCCCCATTCGCACAGCCATGCGCCGCGTATCATGGACGGTGGCGACCAACGTCTCCCCGGCGATCCCGACTCCCGGTCTGATTCGGACCTCCCTGACAGAGCGCACACCCCTCTCCCTTCTGCTTCCGAAACTCCGCTCCTCTGAGGACTGGTGCTTTGGGGCCTACCTGGCCCAGCTTCATTACCTGGGCTTTCATCGCCCGGTTGGGGAGAGCATCAAATACCTGGTTCGGAATCGATACGGCCACGATCTCGCGTGTGCGCTCTTCGGCTTGGCCGCATGGAAAAGTGTAGTGGTTCAGTGAAAACGGACACGGGTTAAACCCGCTTTGCCTGTCCGAAGACTTTCTCCGTCGTGAGATACCGACAGACTGGTTGACCTTGTGGATGTGGGTGAAAGCTATCTTGGGGGACTGGGGGCCGGTAGTCATGGTCGACACACGATCACCAAGGCGATCGTAGCCATCGCGGTAGAAATGCGAGAGCAGGGGTTCCGAAGAATTCGTTTGCGCCATGTCCCCGCTATTTCTGGAACCCACCTGACCAGCTTCATTGTCGATGTTGTAACACCCGGTACCGCCCTCAAAACGGATGGCTGGATAGGCTATGCCCCCCTCCAATCGCTGGGATTCCAACATCAGGTCACCGTCCGCCCAGATTCACCGGACCCTGCTCATGTCCTTATGCCCGGTGTTCAAAGAATTGCCGCTCTTCTGAAACGGGGGCTCCTGAGAACTCTCCAGGGCAGGATCAGCAAAGACCACTTACTGTATTACCTGGATGAATTCACCTTTCGCTTTAACCGGCGCTCGTCCCTGGCGCACGGGTTGCTCTTCTCTCGCCTGATCAGTCAATCCGTTCAGACCGAACATACATCAACCCATGACCTTATACTGTAACCCGAACCCGGACGAGCCGTAACCAAACAAGGCGAAACCCTCGTAGGGTGTAAGGCGGGGGGCGATAAAAAAAGAGAAAGGCCAAAGTAGGGAAGAATGCCCGTTTCCAAAAAGTTGGATGTGTCCGGAAGGGCCTTCATCCCCTTGACAGGCAAGGCTTTTGGAACATCACCAAAAATATCTTTGCAGAAAAACACGGGAATTTGTCCATAAGTGTCTAAGGGGTTGATCGTGGACGAGTGAGGCTATTTCCCTCTCGACCGGACGGGCGTCACATTGTTCTTTCAACGCATGGCCTGACGCTATGAGCGCGGTGGAATCATTCCTACCTCCCCTTCGCCAATTGGGGAGTGTGGCTGGGCGATTCGGTCCTAGCCACAGCGGTCTTGGATCGGCTGCTCCATCATAGCCAGCTTTTTAAGATTGAGGGAGAATCCTATCGGTTAAAAGAGAAACGTAAGGCTGGTTTGCTTACGCATTTACCTTAGGAGGGGGTGGGTCAGCAAGATGATCAAGAACAAAGTGGGCCTGCTGGAATGAGCCAAGCATCTGGGGAATGTCTCCCGGGCCTGCCAGATCATGGGCTACAGCCAGGGCAGCTTTTATCGGTTCAAGGAACTCTACGACACCGGGGGGCGACGCGGCGCTGCAAGAGATCTCGCGGCAGAAGCCGTTGCTCAAAAATCGGGTGGCCCGAGTAGTGGAAGACACGATCGTCACCTTGGCAATTGAGCAACCGGCCTGGGGGCAAGTGCGGGTTGCCAATGAACTGCGGAAACAGCAGCTGACGATTTCCCCCGCTGGGGTGCGGGGTCTCGGGCTCCGCCACGATCTCGAAACGATGCGGAAGCGCTTGCAGGCGCTGGAAGCGAAAGACGCGCAGGAGGGGGGCGTGTTGACCGAGGCCCAAGTGGTGGCCTTGGAGAAGGCGAAGGCGGACAAGGAAGCCCATGGCGAATTTGAAAGTGAGTGTCCGGGCTCCTGTGGCACGCAGGATACGTTTGATGTCGGTACCCTTAAAGGGGTCGGCCGGATTTATCAGCGAACGTTTATTGAGACGTAGAGCAAGGTGGGCTTTGCGAAACTCTCTGATCGTAAGACGCCGCTTACGGCAGCCGATGTGCTCAGCGACCGGGTCCTGCCCTTCTTTGAGCAACAGGCGATTCCGCTCAGTCGCGTCTTACCCGATCGGGGCACGGAAGACTGTGGAGCCCCGGAGCGGCAGGAGTATGAACGCTATCTGGCAGTGGAGAATCTCGATCACACGCGCACGAAAACCAAAAGTCACCAGACCAATGGGATCTGTGAGCGGTTGCACAAGACCCTCCTCAATGAATTCTATCTGGTGGCGTTCAGGAAAAAATCTATGCTTCGCTGGGGGAGTTGCAAGCGGAGTTGGAGGCGTGGATGGATTCCTACAATCACGAACGACCAGACCAAGGGCGCTGGTGTTATGGGAAGACACCCATGCAGACGTGTGTGGACAGTGTGCCTTTAGCCAAGGAGAAGATGCTCGCGGCGTAACATGCACCGGACTCCCTGTCTGTCAGATGATGTCTTGACTTATACAATTTATGAAAAGAAGTACTTAGGAACTGGTCACCCTTGAAGACCTCGCCCTGAGCAACATGTGGGAAATCACCGTGTCTCATTATGACTCTTCTTCGACCTTCCTACCCACACATTCCACCATGACCCCACCCGTCTGAAATTTTGACATCTTTGAGCGTGATTGGTTTCTCCGTCTTTGTCGCCGTCTTGTGCCGTTAGAACCTGTAGTTCAAGATACTCGAAGTTCCTCCAATCACCCCTGTCACCAAACTTGACAGTTTTTGGGGGGTGTCAGTAGGCCCAGATTGTTCTCCCTTCCACCAACCATTTTTTTGGTTCCTGATTCTTTCGTCGCCTTGCTCTCTCCACTCCCTGTCACCAAACTTGACAGTTTGCAACGTGTCAGTAGGCCCAGATTGTTCTCCCTTCCACCAACCATTTTTTTGTTTCTGCCCTTTTCGTCGTCTTGCTCTCTCCACCCCTGTTGGAATTCCTTACAATGTTGAGCGACAGATTAGCTCGAGATGGAGAAAAAAGCGGCCCTTTCGCAATACACGCAATAAATTTCCCCAAGCCAAACAAGGACTTTCAGCGACGTTTGCCAATGAGAAGACAGTGCGGCATCCGTGTGGCATGGATTTCGCTAAGGCTTAGGGAAGAATCAGGTTCCCGAGGCGCAAGCAGATGGGGGCCAAGTCAGTCAACACAACTATCCACTCATGATTAACCTAAATGGAGGGCAAAGACATGTGGGAGCTCCTCACTCGTGGTTTGATGGTATTAGTTGGTTATGGGTATTGGCTTTCAACGTAGGCAGGGTGAAGAGTGTAGGGTTTGTCAACTCGTGATCTAAACGGACTCAGTTTAACGGAGGAATATCCTATGAAAGGAGACAACACCGATGAAAACTAGAACAGTACAATCCAACCACTGGTTTAGCAGCCGGGCAAGCCCGGGCCCCGACAGGTCCGATCTACTCACACACAATTACCAAAATTCAAAAATAAGGAGACAAGAAAACATGAAAACACAAATAAAAAATTCACAAACTCAAAGAAGTTCACCGGTTTCGGTGCGGCATTCGGAACCCACCACACACATCTTCTCCGGTTGGAGGAAGCACGGTATATATCGTGCCTTTATCTCCCTGGTTGCGGCCGGGATCATGGCCTTGGGAAGCATCTCTCCTGCTCACGCCGATTTTATCATGACGCTTGATGATCTAGGCATGCCCGGAGTTGAGTTTGTGATACTTGATAACAGCGCAGCTGATATGGATCCGACGGTGGGGGTGATCTCATTTCTGTCCATCCTAAGTGGGTCAGTGGGGGTTTTTGACATCCAAATCAATACCGGCCTAACCAAGCCGTTTTTGGGAAACAATCTGGATAATGTGGTTCTAAAGCTGACCGATACAACTGTCACGACTGGTGTGGGTGGGACGCTGGAAGTCAGGCTCACTGACACGGACTTTGTGCTCGACACTAATTTCCCTACGGTTGACTGGACAAGCGATGTTGGTGGTGTGATATTCGGTGGGAGCCTAGACGCTTGGCAGTTCGTGGATTTGGACAATAATGAGTTTGGGACCACGGGACCCAACGTTATCGCCCTGCACCACGACCCGCTGGGACCAGGTGCATTTTCCGACACACTGTCCACAACATTTGCGTATGCTGGGGGCCTCTTTTCAGTCACTGAGGTCGTCAGGCTCACGCTTGGGCCTACTGCAGGTGCCAGCTTCGCTTTAACTAGTAGCACGGTCATAAACCCCGAACCCACTACGCTGCTCCTCCTCGGCACAGGCTTGGTAGGTCTGTTCGCCTGGCGGATGAAGAAAGGTGCGGCGTTAGCCTGAGTTCGTCGCTGGAGAAAAGGAGCTTCTCAAAAGAGCCTCATGCCCCTGCGGTGTGGGGCTTTTTTGTCCGTTGGTGGTTTCCGCTGGTCCATTCACTGTTTTGCCTGACGATTCCTTCGCCTTGTTTGGTTCCAGCTATGCTGGGTTAGGGTGTCTGGTCTCTCCGGGAGCAAGATAGTTGGGAAAGAATAAACCGGGAAAGTGATTCGGCAATGTGCTTTTTTTATTATGGCGAGACAGTTGTACGAGGTAGCCGGCTACATCGGATTATCAAGTGCCATGCGTGAAAACCACCTGCGATCAGGTTAGCGTTCCCTCGGGTTACAACTGTGCAAGGTGCTTGGCCTCCCAATCGTGGGACTCAGGTTTTTGCCCGTTTTCCCCTGATTTCATGCCCCCTTTTTTGTCGCCTGGGCTTTCCTGACGGTTAATGTCAATCTGCTCTAGTTGGGTGATTCCCATATCACACCTTCCCTGGAAGCATACCCCTTCTTCCATGGAAAAATTGGGGGTTCGCACGTCTCCAATCACCACGGCTGGTTTAAATAACTGGACACGTTGATGGGCGACAATGTTTCCTTGGACTTTTCCACCGCTCACGATGATATTTCCAGAAACGTTCCCCCTGATGATAGCGTGTTCTCCAATGATCAGGGTATCATCCGTATGCATTTCCCCTTCGAAGCGGCCATCTACCCGTACCGTTCCTTCGAATCGGGCTGTGCCTTTGAAATCGACACCCTTTCCCAGAAAGGTGTAATGCTGGTCATCAAAAATGGTCTCACGTTTCTTGGTCTTCTCACCCCACATGAAGTTCTCCTTCCACTGTTTGTTCTAGAGATTCGCTGGTAACAGAGTCATCCGTCTCTCACTAAGCGTGGAATCGGGTGCCGGTATCCGCTACACACCGGAAACCTGGCCTCATGCCTGGATTGTGTGTGACATGGGATCAAGACAGGCATTCCCCATTCTTAGGATTGAGGTTTCTTGATTTTAGGTCTCCTGGCCTTTCGCCCGATTCATTTCAACCTTTCCATTAAACAAGACTCCCTCCTCCATTAACAGGGAAGGTGTCAGGACCGCACCATCCATCACCGCCGGTGCCAGGAGTTGGACATTTTGACTTGCTGTGATATCCCCATTAATTCGCCCTTTGCTAATGACGGATTGAGCGCTGATTTTTGCAGAAACGACAGCCTGCTCTCCTAAATACAGTGTGCCATCCGCGTGTACCTCGCCGTCCAACCGTCCGTCAATCCGTACGTTCCCCTGGTACTTAATCACCCCTTTGAATTCCACGCCCTGACCAATAAAGGCGGCCACGTTGTGTTGGTCCATGTTTGGGGTCCCTCCGTAGTGGCTTTGACGGTTCGAAAGGCTACTTGAACTCAACGATGGGCTGAAAGTGCTTGGCTGATCCTCCATCTTCGTTACTGTCGACATAATGGGTCCTCCGATGAAAATGTGTGTCCCGCTTCCTATTTGTGGGAAGCCGATGGTGAGGGTCAACTGGTGTTTGCCTCTGTCCTTAAAATTTCTCGGTTATTGGTGAAGATGACTTAAATATCTTTTTCGTTATGTCTTTTTGGGGCGAGAAATTTTCCCTGTGTGGATGGAAGGACCTTTAGAGTGAGCCCTCCCCCTAGTAATTTTGTGACTTTTCTGGTGTCAAGAATCTTTCCACCTCCAGCATCTAGTAATTTTTGGCGGACCGTGATGCTTATTCATGATTCCTCCCAGTTGTTTGCATTTCCTGGTTTGGACCTGTCGGAATTCTTTCCAGGTGACGGGCTTGAATTTTTCACACTCTATGACACAACAGCGGATGGCTTCGATTCGTTTTTGCATGAGTAATCAATGGCTTAGGCGGTTATTGTCTGAAGCACTTTGGCTCCATTTTTCCGATGGCATCCGGTTTGCTTTCTGTTTGAATTGAATCGCCAGTGAAAAATTAAAATTCCATCCTCCTGGTCAGAGGAGAGGAGAAGGAAAGAGGAGAAGAGATGGAAAAGAAGGCGACCCTTATGGGCACACATCTTAAAAGAGCTGGAGTTCTCACGGGACTGGTTTTAAGTTTTTCTTTAGTTTTTGTGGGGGATTCAGCGCCGTTAACCATCGCTGGTGACTTATCCTTTTATTATATAAAGAGACCTGATGTTTCCGAGGGCGCTTTTTCTCATGGGGCCCTTCTTGCCTCTCCCAGTTCTCTATTAATACAGGGTCCATCTCCGACCTCTCCTACCACGAATTCTTCTCCAAATGAGCCTTTCATCTGGAACCTGAGTGGTTCCTCTGACATTTTTGTAAACCCGAGCTTGGGATCTCCAACTTCGCCAAGGGGATGCCCGACTTGGAGAAACAGCACGACCAGATTGGATATAGGATGTTCTATTAATAGTGCCTCAGGAGGATATCAGGTCCTAGGGTTCCCCTTAGAAAATTCTGGGCTTCAGGAAGACTTTTATAGCATTGGCGCAGATGTTCCTACACTTGGTATCGGGGAGGTCCCATCTGATTCCCCTCTGAGTGATGAAAACATTAAAAAATATCAATTGCTGAGCGACACAAAACCGAATTTGCTGGAGGCTGATACGAGCCGGGTTGATCGAACCGCCTTCAAAATTCTCGGGAAAGAGCCTCATAACACCTACCCACTTTTCCTGGGCAATGATCGCCAAATAGTAATTATGGACGCCTTGGCCCGTATCGTCCCGAACAACGTCCTCGCCTATAAGAATCCTACATTTTGGGAACTGCTCGCTTTAGTTTTGCTGATTTTATTGCCAGAAGGGAAAAGATTGCGAAGCTCTTTACGTAGTTCTCGTGGCCGTTCTTCCTAGGCTTTTCCAGTTTTTCGAGTTTGTAGATTGTCGGTTTTCTGAAGGTCCCGGAACGTTCAGTTTGGCGGTTGGCATTAAATGCTTTGCGTTAAGTTGAGGCCGTCTTTAGCCGAATGATGCCACTGACGAGCAGCCAGCGAGGTTGGAAATCAAGCGCAACCCGCTGGAAAGTAACAATGGGTTATGCAGATTCTCCTTATCTAAAAAGAGTGACGGTGTCTGTTAAGTCTGAAAAAGGATTTACCGAAACTATAAGAAATCCCAAGGAAACAGGAACCCCTTGGCTATTTTGATAAAAGGGGTCATCCAGAATTCAAACCAAAAATCTAGAACCATTTTGAGAACAGGAGGTCGATTATGAGGAAGCTCAAGGTGCTGTGTGTTGGATTGGGAATCTGTGCCGGATCATGGTTGGGGATCGCTGTGGCCGAAACGGGAATGATGGAGCGTTCTCAACAGTCAAACATGATTGTGACACAGGATTACATTATTGGGCCACAAGATGTACTCGAAATTAGCGTGTGGCGAAACCCAGATTTATCCAGGCAGGTGAGCGTGCGACCCGATGGGCGGATTTCCCTTCCTCTCATTGGTGATATCACCGCCGTGGGCCACACTACAGGTGAATTGAAAGACAAAATAACCGAGAAACTCAAAGCCTATAAGGAAAACCCTACCGTCGCCATTGTCGTCCAGCAGGTGAACAGCTATTACTTCTTTGTTCAAGGGGCCGTGGGGAACCAAGGCAAGTTTCCTCTTCTGACCAAAACCACATTGATTCAGGCTATCACCTTGACTGGGGGCTTAGCTCCGGATGCTGTAAGGAGTCGAATTGTGGTCTTTCGTATGGGAGAGGATGGCCCAAAACGGCTCATCGTGAATTATGACAATATTATTCTCCGTGGGGCGGAAAATTTCGAGCTGCAACCCGGGGACACCATTGTCGTCCCTTCGGAAACAATGGTGCTTTTACCATGAGGCGTGGGCAAAGGTTGACGGAACAATGCACGTTACAGGGAAGGTGGCGTATGGCAAATAAATCGTATTGGGTTCTCTTGATGGCGATTATGGGGCTGGTGATTTCAGGTTGTGTGGTTGGTGAACCACAGGTTGTGGTATCGCCCGGGCCTCCCGAGGGGGGGTTTCGCCTGGGCCCTGAGGATGTCATTGCTGTGGTGGTCTGGCGAAATCCGGATCTTAGCCAAGCAGCGGTCGTGATTCGACCCGATGGGAAGATTTCCATGCCGTTGATCGGCGATATTCAAGCCAGTGGGTTGACGGCGGATGAACTGGCCAGAGAACTCACTGAACAGTACAAGGAATTTAAAGAGAATCCTGCTGTTTCCGTTAGTGTCCAAGCGGTCAATAGTTATAACTTTTTTGTGTTGGGAGAAGTGAATGGACCTGGGAAATATCCCCTGAAATCGTACACAACCATCTTACAAGCGATTTCCATGGCTGGAGGCTTCACAGAGTTCGCTTCACGAAACTCCATTCAAGTGGTCAGACCTATAACCAATGAGAATGGTGAACATCAGGAGATTCGGATCCCTGTCCAATTCGACGCGCTGCTCTCAGAGAATGGCGCTGCCTACAACTTTGTCTTGCGGTCGGGGGATACCATCGTCGTTCCATGATGGGGGAAGGTGAAAGGGAAGGGATAATCGGCGGTGCACGGTCTCTTGGTTTGGTTCCTTGCTCCCATGCCAACTCGCAAGTCCAGGAAGGCAAGAGCGGTGGATCGCAGAGGCGACGAGCCGGAGGAGCCAACTGAGAGGTCAATCACTTTTCCAAAATAGTTTTGGACTAAACAATGGAGCAGAATCCTATGGCACAGCATGACGTGGAACCGACGAGGCTTGAATACACCGGGCAGGGTGCACCCCAATCCCTTCAGAGGAGGGTCAAAGATTACGTTGACATTGCCATCCGCCATAAGTGGTTGATTCTCTCGGCGGCCATCATTTCCGTTGGAATCGCGGGGTCGTACGCTTGGTTCAAGAAAGATCTCTATCGATCAAACACGGTGATCTTGGTGGAGCAGCAGACCATCCCCGAGAAATACGTCCAATCAGTGGTGGGGAATGTCGCGAGCCGGGTTTCGACCATCACCCAACAAGTCCTGAGCCGTACGAATCTGGTCAAGGTCATTGAGGAGTTTGAACTCTTTAAGAACCTGATTAAAGACGAAGGGTATGAGCCGGCTATTGAAGGCATGAGGGGAAACATCAGGGTGGAGACCAAGGGGTCCAGAAATATTGAAGCCTTTACGATCTCCTTCGCTCATGTGGAGCCGGCAACATCCATGAAAGTCACTTCGAAATTGGCCTCTCAGTACATTGAAGAAAATTTGAAACTTCGTGAGCAATTTGTGGAAGGAGCGAGCGACTTCTTGGAAATGGAGTTACGTACGTCCAGGGAAGAGCTGGAGGCCAAAGAACGTCTGCTCAGTGAATTCAGGCTGCGGTATATGGGGGAATTACCCAGTCAGTTGGAGGCGAACCTTTCGACACTTGATCGTCTGCAAGCTGAGCGAACCTCCAATCACGAATCAATCAATACCCTCAATAATCGGTTGATGCTTGTTCAACAAGCCCTTCACGAGTATGAAACCTCTGGTGCCATCAGTGCGGATGCCCGGGTGGAATTAGAGGGAGGCCGTCCTCAGCCGGTACGAACCCCAGTTGATCCTCAAGTTGCCCTTCTTCAGAGCCTTGAGCGTGACCTCATGCGACTCTCCGTCGAATATAAGGATCCCTATCCGGATGTGATTCTCCTTAAACACCAAATCGACAAGTTAAGGGCCGAACTAGCTGATAAATATGAGGTGCCTAAGGAGGAGGTCACGGACCCCCAGACAATTCAGATCTTTGATCCCTACCTCAAGGGCCTACTCCGAGATCAGAATGATCTGAAGTTTCAAATTGCTGCACTTCATGACCGACAGCAATTGATTTTGGCCACAATGGACAAAATCCAGGGGCGGGTGGATCGGACAGCGGTCCGAGAGCAAGAATTGCTGTCGCTTGATCGAGACTACTCCAATATGCAGGGGAACTACCAGGATTTATTGGGCAAGCGGTTGAACGCTCGGATCTCGGAGAATTTGGAGAAACGTCAGAAAGGCGAGCGCTTTAGAATCCTCGATCCTGCCAACCTCCCCACCACTCCTGAGGGGCCGAACAGGGTGATGATTATCGTGATGGGCCTTTTGGTCGGATGTGCCGTTGGCTATGGAGCAGCCTTTGGCATTGAGCAGTGGAATCCTACCTTCCGTCGCTCTGAAGAGGCTGAGGTCTCCCTAGGCTTTCCCATTCTGGCCACAATCCCCAGTTTTCAGATTGCCTATGGGAAGGCCTCGAAAGGCTTGTTAGTCGGTCCTGTGCCGGTTAATGGTGATGCACTTGAAGATCCGGACCGGGAGAGCACGGGTTCGCGGTTTGCCTCGAAGATGTATCGCGGTGGTGGAAAAGGACCCTCTGGAGTGTCGGGCGATTTTTCACTGGTGTGCCAATGGAGACCCAACTCAATCGTCGCTGAGCAGTTCCGTGTGGCGGCCACCCGGTTAGTGCTCATGAGTGAGGACCGGGCCAACACCATTGTTCTCACCACGAGTGCCATGAAAGGGGAAGGCAAAACCTCGTCTGTTGTCAATCTTGGGTACACGTTAGCGCGGGACCTTGAGAAACAAACCCTCGTGATTGGGTGTGATTTTAAATCTCCACGAATCCATGAGGCGATGGCGATGCCGGCTGTCCCTGGGCTTGCCGACTATCTGGAGGGTGATGTTGCTCTTGATGATTGTATCCATCGAATGGAGGAGTTCCCTCTGTGGGTGTTGCCCGCGGGAGCGGTTGAGAGTCACGGAATGTCGCTTTCCAAGCTTCCACAAATTGCCACCCTCTTGGAATCGTTGAGGCCACGCTTTGATTACATCTTGCTTGATGCTCCTCCCATTCTCCCGCTGGCGGACATGAACGTCTTAGCTGGCATGGCTGATATTCTGATATTGGTCGTCCGTGCGGGGGTGACGCCTCAAGAGATTGTGGTGAAGGCAATGGATATGTTGCGACCCACCGTTCCGGCCCGAATTCTTCTCACGGATGCGTCAACTAAGGGCATGCCCTATTTTATGGCACAGGTGTATGGATCCCCTTATGCAACTGGGGAGCGAGTGTGACGTCGAACTATGACCCTGGAGTTGGCGGAGGAGACAAGCCAATCGTTTATTGGACGGGTCCTGAAAGCACTCGATACCCGGAAGCGGGTCCTCATTTTTGGGGACAGTGACCTCGCCGAAGATCTTGTCAGAGTGTTGGTTTCGAGACGACGTCATCGATATGACGTTATTGGGCTTCTGTCTAAGAGCCCATCCCGGGTTGGTCAACTGGTAGGGAGCCGAGAAATTATCGGAACGGTTGACCGATTATTTGAAATCGTCGAACAGTACCGGGTCGATACGATTGCGATTTGTGTATCCGATCGTCGAGGCAGCATGCCCCTGGATACGCTTTTGGACTTTAAGTCCATGGGGCTCGAAGTGTTGGATGGCCACCAACTCTATGAGGCTGAGTGCGGCCGTCTGTCCATTGAGGAACTGAGGCCAAGTGCTTTGATTTTTTCTCCTGGGTTCCGGCGTCGGCCCTTCACGATGGCGCTGAAGCGTCTGGAGGATTTGATGGGAGCGATGGTTGGTCTCGTGTTCTTTGCTCCCTTGATGACGATTATTGGAATCCTCATTAAACTCGACTCCCTAGGCCCGGCCCTCTATAGGCAGACCCGGATAGGCCTGCGCGGACGCCCGTATGTTCTTTGGAAATTTCGGTCGATGAAGCATGGTTCGGAGGGTGGCTCCGCCCAGTGGGCACAGCTAGAGGACTGGCGGGTCACAAGAGTTGGGCGGTGGCTGCGGCTCCTGCGGATCGATGAATTGCCGCAGTTAATGAATGTGTTGTGGGGGCAGATGAGCCTGGTTGGCCCACGGCCGGAGCGTCCCCTTTTCGTTCAGGAATTGCGAAAGAAAATCCCCTATTACGACCTCCGCCATACTATTCGGCCTGGACTCACGGGGTGGGCGCAAATCCGCTTTAATTATGCCGCTTCAATCGAAGATTCGTCTGTGAAATTGCAATATGACTTGTATTACGTCAAGCACCTTTCTTTGTTATTCGATCTGTCTATTTTGTTGAGGACCTTTCGGGTCGTCGTGATGGGTGCCGGGGCGCGATGATGAGAAAAGAAGTCACAACACGAAGAAAGGTTGAGCATTGTCTCAGTTTCGATATTGAAGAACATTTTCAAGTTGCGGCGTTTGACAGCCCGGCCCGTCGTCGTCAATGGAATTCCTTGGAAAGTCGAGTCCAACGGAACACGGAAAAGATTCTCGAACACCTCGACGCTCATCAGGTGAGGGCCACCATGTTTGTCCTGGGCTGGGTTGGGGAACGGTATCCGTCCCTGGTTCGCCAGATGGCCGAGGCCGGGCATGAAATTGGCTCGCATGGTTACAGTCATGAGTTGGTCAACGTTCAGACGCCGGAGCAGTTCCGGGAGGATGTGAAGCGTGCCAAGGCGATCCTGGAGGATGCCGTTGGGCAGCCCGTGATTGGATACCGAGCCCCGACGTTTTCCATTACTCAGGAAACCACCTGGGCGCTATCCGTTCTCGTTGAGGAAGGATACGCCTACGACTCAAGCATTTTCCCGGTGCGTCACGACCAATACGGAATGCCAGGGGCCAACCCTTCTCCTCACCTTCTTTCGACGGATGCTGGATCATTGTGGGAAGTGCCCCCCTCCACCTGCAAGATCGCCGGGGTTCGACTTCCTGTTGCCGGAGGAGGGTATTTCCGATTGTTCCCCTATTGGCTCCTTATTCGGCTATTGAGAAAAATCGAATCGGAAGGAGAAACCCTGGTGATGTACCTCCATCCCTGGGAGTTCGATTACGAGCAGCCCAGAATGGCCGGTCCTGCACTTTCCCGATTTCGGCATTACCTCAATCTCCAAAAAACGGAAGGACGGTTCACCCGTCTTCTTCAGGACTTTCGATTCGGTCCCATTCGAGAGGCTATTTCCGCTATTGGGCAGTTGTATCAACAAGGAGTTTCCCGACAAGGGGCCATCTTTTGCACAACGTCGGCCTCTCGAGAAGAGGTTGCGTGATTTTATGAGTGAAGCATTATTAATAGAGAACTCAACTTCCCCTCAGGATGTACTCCCGCTTGGGGAGTGCGAGGCTTCCATAAAAAACTGGTTTTTAGTGCACACAAAGCCCCGTTCGGAAAAGTTAGCCGAAACGCATTTGCAACAATTTGGGGTGGAAATATTTTGTCCTCTGTTAAAGCAAGAGAAAATTATCCGCCGGAAGCGCCGGAGTGTTATTTCCCCCTTGTTCCCGGGATACCTGTTTGCCAAGTTTGACCCGTTTCGCCAATATCGGGCTGTCCATTATGCCACGGGGGTACGAAGAGTTGTGACGTTTGGAACCACCATTGCGAGAGTCGAAGAATCAATGATCGAGGCCATGAAGGCACGTCTTTTTGAGGGGTGCGTCAAAATGTCAAAGTGTTCATCGTTTACGCCTGGACAAAAGGTGCGGATCCAGGACGGGCCTTTGCGGGGACTGGAGGCGATATTTGAACGAGAGATGAGCGACCGGCAACGGGTGACGCTCCTTCTGCAATCGGTGTCGTATCAAGCTCGGGTTGTGGTCCACGTTGACCAAGTCGCCAACCTCTGAAGTGTTTTGTCTGAAGGTGAAGTGTAGGCCGTGCCGTAATCTACGAAGGGCCGCGTTCAACTCCTTTGGCTGTTTTTGGCAAATGGTGAAAAGGTCAAAAACGGGGACTAGCCGAAGGATCCCCAACTGACGAAGAGATTGGGGAAAAGTTGGTGATGCCCCATGCATTTGCCAACAACCAAGTGGGTTTTTACAGCCGGATGCA
The DNA here is from genome assembly GCA_022572725.1 of Nitrospinota bacterium. Classification (GTDB taxonomy): domain Bacteria; phylum Nitrospirota; class Nitrospiria; order Nitrospirales; family UBA8639; genus JACZVJ01. The sequence continues at coordinate 14,511 of JACZVJ010000075.1, forward strand.
CCGGAGTGGCGGCAGCCTGTTTTTTCTCTCCTTAAGCGATCAAGCGGTAAGTAGAGTTTGCTATCTTCCAATACCCTTGTCATTAAGCAGACCCAATTCCATTGCCAAGCACCATCAAAATTGTTTCAGCCCTTGGAAAATCTCCGTAATTTTCAGAATGTTATCGTTTTTGTTGACTCGATAGAACGCTGAATTGATCGGATTCTTCCATACACTGGAAAATTTCCACGAACAAGATTTCCTTCGGCTTGGACTTACCAAAGAGGGAATTCATGCAGAGAAATATTGCGGCCTTAACCGAGAAAGAATTTGACCTAGTCATTGTCGGCGGTGGAATTTTTGGAGCCTGTGCCGCATGGGATGCGGCCTCGCGGGGATTGACCGTAGCGTTGTTAGAGCGTGGCGATTTCTGCCAAGCGACTTCGGCGAATCATTTTAAAATTGTTCACGGGGGAATTCGGTATCTTCAGCATGGGGATGTGTATCGGATTCGTGAGTCTAATCGCGAACGGAATGCTCTTTTAAAGATTGCTCCTCACCTGGTTCAGCCTCTCCCCATTCTTATCCCAACGTATGGGCATGGTTTTCAGGGCAAGGAAATCTTAGCTGCGGGGATGCGGCTTTATGATTTGCTAGTGTGTGATCGAAACCGTGGGTTGAAAGATCCAGCACGGCAAATTCCTTCAGCGCGTTTTGTTTCCCGTGAAGAGTGTCTTGGGATGTATCCGGAAATTGAGCAGAAGAATCTGCCTGGG
>JACZVJ010000170.1 GCA_022572725.1 Nitrospinota bacterium
GCCTTTTCTAGCCCCGAACTACTACCACTTCGTTCTACTTCAGTTGCCTTATTACTTGTTGCTGCATCCAATCTACGGTTTCCCTTTAGGGGGACTTCTGTCTTCCCTTTTTGTCCTGCGGCTTTTGATTTTGCTCTTTTGTGGCTCTGTGATTCAGTCATTGTAATGTTCCTCAAAAAAGGTGATAAAATTAAATTCGCCTATTGTAATGACCGCTATGGGTCGATAGTAGCCGATCGGACCTCTGGTTGTCTAATGACTGCTCCTAGGCGAGAGCGGACATTTCTTGGCTACGCCCTTGTCGCGTTGGTGCGCAATCTCGAATGTCGCCTATGGGTCGAATCCGGACATTGAATCTTGGTAAATCCCTCTTGCCCCCGATCACTTTCGGTACATTCTCATCCTGCAAATCTTTAAGAAATAAATACAAATCCTCCGGGTCCTTGACTTGACCTTGTATGGGAAGCTCTAGGTCTGTCTCAACAAGCTGGTATTTTTTTTGATACCGCTTGCGGTGTTCCTTTGTGTGTACCTCTTCCGTGGGTGTTGCTCCCTTCGGTGAGGGTTTTTTTGAGAAAGGGGTCATTGTGTAAAAAGCAGGATGTCTCGCTTCGAAACATTCCCCTGTGTTCCGCCTCCTGGGTGACAGAAAGAGTATAGAGTAATACTACCTAATCTATTATAACTCGTAAACAGTCACCCTGAGGATCTTCTGCCTTAATGGGGAAAGAGTGTAAGGGGGGCGAGGGAAGAGGAAAACCCCGAGTCCTGCCACAGGCTCTGGATCGGTGTAAAGAAGGCAGGTCACCCCCGGATAAGTTAGTCTTTACGAGTAGTAAAGGGGAGGACAATCCCTCAACCTGTAACGTTTGGTTTAGATCGTAGACTTTTTGAAAAAGGGAGATTGCTTAACAATTGTGTTTCATTTTACAAAGGAGGTGGGTGATGGAAAGTAAACTACAAATCATTATCGCAACATTCGTGATTTTTTCGGGATTTGCCCTGGCTACGAGCGTGGCTGGTTCTCAACCTGACTCAGGGAGTTCCGGGACCGGTCAATTCCACATCAGCGCGACCAAGGCTTATCTCATCGGAGGCGAAGGGGATACAGGGAATAGCTTCCGGTACGATGGGTCGGAGGTCTGGACCGGGCCCGGCCAGGCCACAATAATTGTGGATGAGGTGAACAATGTAGGCACGGTGGAGGGGACAGTCACAACTCATGGGCACACGTACAAGATTGTTATGAAGGAGTTCAAAGGGGGCAAGCCCTTTATGAATGGGGGCGTTGCTCGGGATCTGTATTTGCATGGTACGACAGGGCATGGCCCCCCGGTCCTGCCAAAGGTCTGGACCTATCTGGCTGGGTGGGGCCATGCGGATATCTATAAGGACGGGCAATTCCTCCACAAGAATGTCCATGCCCACTTCATGCTCACCCAAGGGACCAGAGACAAAAAGACACACCGGGTGAACTTTGCCGGGCCAAAGCGATTAATGATGGCAAAAAAGAGTGGAGACCCAGCAAAAATTAAGGCCGCCATGCAGGAAATTGATGAGGCCGCTTCTCGGGCCATCAATACCCACACCATGCAATTACATGTGGTGGCGCATTCGGAAAAGAAAAACCCAAAGCACTTCCCGCCCTTCGATTGGTTTACCCACTTTATGTGGGATGAAATTACATGGCACTAGGACACGACACCACCCTCCTTCCCCTTCTTTTCTATAAGGGAGAAGCGAAGGAGGGTGGTGGCCTTTGAAAGTCATGGCTGTTTCGTCTGGATGTCCTTCCCCCCTGACCTCCCCCCAATTGTTGTATAGGTATTGTCAACTTAAGCCAAATGTTGCTCCGTCGACGCGTAGAGTCCGCACCCTGATCCCTGAAAAATCAACGGATTATTTCCAGGCAAATTGTCTGTTCAGCGTCGAATTTTCGTGAAGTTGACAATGCCCACGGGGTGATAGAGCAGGGGAATGACAAGCGGGAGCGAGTCCTGTGCTTGTTAGGTAAGTTCCCTTGAAACGGGGGTTTTGAGTTTTTTGACCATACGGGCACCTCCTTCGGTGCCCAAGAGTTTGATACAACTGTCACCCATGTACCTGGATTAAACTGTTACCTATGTGTCTGGACCGTACCATCGCTTTCCTTGGGTGCCGATAATGGTATTGGCAAGTGAGTAATTTGACAAAAAACCAGACAACGTGAAAAAGAGGTTTAAATAAGGATGCAGGAGGTAACACTCATCATGGCGTTGGTCGCGGGCGTGGTTTCTTTTCTCTCCCCCTGCGTCTTGCCGTTGGTCCCAGGGTACCTGTCATTCATCACCGGCATGTCTTTCGACGAATTGGCCATGGCTCACGGCAATCCTGCGTTGCTGCCCTGAGCTGAGTAACAAAGGAGAGGGACATTGGTTTATGGAAATGATCCAGTCAAGGAAAGGAGGGATACCATGCGTGCGTTCATTAAATTCAACGAGGGCCTGATGAAGATGTCCATGCCCACCCGGCTATGGCTCCTCTTGTTAGTCGTTGCCAACTTGGTCGTGCCGTTATTTTATCTCCATCTCCTGGAAGCCCAAGTCGTGGTCGGAACCATGCTGATCAGCATGATGATCATGACCGGCTTGACGGCGCTGACGGGATTCAACCGCCTCCTGGGGCTCGGGCACATTCTGTGGGTCCCGTTGCTCTATTGGCTTTGGACGCGGCTTGATCAGATTCCGGCGGACGATGTCTTCGGCATTTGGGTCCGCCTTTTGATGGCCCTGAATGCCATCTCGCTGGTGATCGACGTCATCGACGTCGCCCGTTATGTTGGAGGCGATCGAGCGGAAACGGTTCAAGGCTTGGAGCGAGGGACCACCTAAGTGATTGAGGAGCCTAGCCTTTTCGGTGACAGGCTTCGCGACGCCGTGTGAGGGACACGGAACATGGCCAACCGTTACCAACAGAAACAGCCAATCGCCGAAAGTCTGCTCCGGGCGTTGCCGGACACCAGGGCCAACACCAGATCTGTGGGGCCGTGGGTTCTGGTGGCAACGATTCTCGGATCAAGCATGGCCTTTATTGATGGCACCGTCCGTGAGCTGTGGGCTGTCCAATTTATGGATGCTCAGCACGGGTGGGTTGTTGGAGAGAAAGGTACGATCCTAGGCTATGCCGCAGCCTCCCATGGGTAGCGCGGCCAGCTCGGTTCGTTTGCGCGGAAAAGGAGTAGAACATGCAAAGGAGTAGGACATGCAGCGGATACCATTCACGCCTGGGATAAAACGAAGGATGGCCGTCATGGGAGTTGCGCTTCTGGCGCTGGGAATGCTGGGGTTCTCCGGGCATCCGTCGGGTGATTTCGATTTTTCAAAACACAGCGTTCCTCTGGATCAGATTATGTCGGGCGGCCCAGGGAAGGATGGCATTCCGGCCATCCTGAACCCCCGCTTCGTAACTGCCGCCAAAGCTGCGTTTCTCAAAGATGAGGACCGAATTCTTGGCATTGCCAGGGAAGAGGAAGCCAAAGCGTATCCGATCAAGATTCTCAATTGGCATGAGATCGTCAACGATACCCTTGCCAGAAAACCAATTCTGGTTACCTACTGCCCGCTTTGTGGGACGGGTATCGGGTTTACCCCCATCGTGAATGGTCGCCCACTGAAATTTGGCGTTTCCGGGCTGCTTTACCAGAGTGATCTGGTGATGTATGACCATCAGACGGAAAGTCTCTGGTCTCAAATCTCCATGGAAGCGATTGCTGGGCCGATGACGGGCGCCAAGTTGCAACACATTTTCCTGGAGCATACAACCTGGGGCGAGTGGCGAAGGATGCACCCGAATACACACGTACTTTCCACCAAGACCGGTTACTTCCGAGACTACAACCGGGACCCCTACCTCGGCTACGGCCAACGGGCGGATCTCATGTTTCCTACTAAAAACATGGATTCTCAGTTTCATCCCAAGGCATGGGTTGTCGGGCTTGAAGTGGGGGGAATCGCCAAAGCCTATCCATTCGCTGAGTTGCAAAAAGGCTCTGTGACCGTGCGTGATGAAGTCAATGGTCGCTCAGTGATCATTCGGTTTAACAAAAGAGCCCAAAGTGCTTCGATCACCGATCTTGCCGGTCAATCGATCCCATCGGTGATGGCCTATTGGTTCGCCTGGTTTGCCTTTCACCCGGACACCCTGGTTTTT
>JACZVJ010000076.1 GCA_022572725.1 Nitrospinota bacterium
CATCTGTCAGGTGAGCACGTTGACGGAGGCCCTTCCCGGCGTGCCCCCGCCCTGTCTCCGCTCCTGGCTCATGGGCTGAATTCCCCCCCTTGCACTCTTCCCCCATTCCGGTATCCTATTCCCCCTCATGGCCAAACCGAACCTGAACGCCCAAGCCCGTGAGGTGATGGATTCTCGGATTGTTACGGCAAACCGAAAGACCACTGGACGGGAAATCGCCGTTCAACTCTTGGGGGAGTTGGAAAGTGGGATGCCGGTTATTGGGTCCAACCAACAGATAATCGGAGTGGTGACCGAGTTTGATATTTTGAGGGCGATGCAAGACGGAAAGGAACTGGACAGGGTCAAAGCTGAAGAAATCATGAGTGCCCCCCCGCTCGTCGTAGAGGAAGAGACCTCCATCAATGAAGTCCTGACCCTCATGCGCAAATACCGTATTCTCAGTGTCCCTGTGGTCCAGGAAGGAAAACTAGTCGGAATGATTTTTCGGAGAACCCTCCTTAAACACCTGGTCAATGCCTAGGGTTGGTTATTCACTATGACGGCGGTACGAAGGGGAAGGATTGGTGTGAGTGAATGATTGCTGAACCTCAATGAACTTCATGCCGTCAATGAAGACGGCATTGGGGCAGCCTATTTCTAGTTAGGCAGCAGAACGAGAATCCACGTCCTTCTCGCTGGAAGGAACCCCGCTCAAGTATGCGCAAGGCCAACTCGGCCATTCCTCCATCCAGGTCACGATGGATGTGGATTCACATTTGTTTGAGGGCCGAAGCCGAGAGTGGGTCAATAAACTGGATGACCCTGTGGATAACCCAGAAAACAGGGGTTAGGCACAACCCTACCACAACCCGATGGGCAGGGCCACGAGCAACTGAGTCATAAGTCATTGAAAAATATGGTGGCGGTGGAGGGATTCGAACCCACGACCCGCGGCTTATGAGTCCGCTGCTCTACCACCTGAGCTACACCGCCAACCTGGAGAAGAAGTCAGGAAAATCAGTGGGCGTTGGGGTTTTCTATACCACAGGCCGTGGGTTGGCGACAATTCCCTTGGGATGCCCTACAAAGGGCCAGCATGTCTAATCTTGTGATGGCCTTGGTCCCGAGGAGATTAAGGGCCCAGGGAGTTCTTATCCCGAGGATTTTCGTTCCTGTTTGGATAACTGATCCTCCAAATGGGCATAGATTTCTGAAAAAGGTTAAGGAACGAAGGCAATTTAAGGCCGGGAGTCAGCCCACCGAATAAAGAAAGGACGGCTGGAAGCCTACAGCCCCCGCCAAAAGCGTGCTTCATGCCAAAGTCGGGTCTGGCTCTGCGGCATCAAGTGGCTGGTCCCGTGAGGTGAGATGCCAATACCTGACACCCATCCAAGGGGCCTCCCCAACAGGTGAGAGGAAGTTTTTTGCCAATGACTGAAAATGCGGGCCTAGAAAAAGTTTCCTCGGGGGCCACTGCCTTGGTAGGCAGGCAGCCAATTTATGGACGAGAGGTGGATGTGTTCGCCTACGAGTTGCTGTTCAGAAATAGCGAGGTGAACCAGGCCTGCTTTGTTGATGGGGATATGGCGACTGCCCAGGTGATGTTGAATGCATTTATGGAGATCGGCATTGACAATATCGTTGATCAGCACCTCGCCTTTATCAACCTGACCCGCGGTTTTATTGTCGCCGGTCATTGTTTGGCTTTGCCCAAAGACCGGGTGGTCCTTGAAGTCCTGGAAACGGTGGAGGTGGACGAAGAGGTCATCACTGCGCTGACCCGATTGTCCAAAGAGGGTTATCGAATTGCGCTGGACGATTTTGTGTACCACGAGTCTTTGCAACCTTTGGTAGATCTCGCCGATATCATTAAGATTGATGTCATGGAACTGGATCGGGAGACGATCAAGGAGCATGTACGGATTCTTCGTCAGAAACCCGTAAAGTTGCTTGCAGAAAAGGTGGAAACTCACGAGGATTTTGAATTTTGTAAGGAGTTGGGGTTTGACCATTTCCAAGGGTATTTTTTCTGTAAACCCAAGATCATCACGGTCAAACGAATCCCTGCCAACCGGATGGCCACCTTGACCCTTTTAGCCCAACTTCAGGACCCGAACTTAGAAATTTCCAAACTCGAGAGGATCATTAAGCAGGATCTTTCCCTGAGTTATAAAGTCCTGCGGTATGTCAATTCCGCCTTTTTCGCGCTTCCTAAAAAAATGGATTCCATTAACCAAGCGGTCTGCATGGTGGGATCGGAGCATCTCAAGATATGGGCGAGTCTTATCATCCTGGCCAGTATGGAAGACAAGCCCATTGCGCTGGTGGTGACGGCTATTGTGAGAGGGAAAATGTGTGAAAAACTTGCTGTTGCCCATGGTAAAGCCGACCCCGAACAATACTTCACGGTGGGCCTTTTTTCGGTGCTTGACGGTCTGTTTGACAGGCCCATGGAGGATATCGTTCAATCCCTCCCCCTCTCCGAAGAGGTCCATCAAGCCTTGGTGAAACGGGAAGGCACGTTAGGGTCCACCTTAGAGTGTGTCCTGGCCTATGAAAGAGGGGATTGGGACTTCGTATGTGGTTCGGGGATGAATCTTGACGCGACCAGAACATCTTACCTTGAAGCCATTAGCTGGGCCTCCAGTATGCTGCCTCTCCTCAACAACTAACTGCACTTGCCTCGGTCTGAAATTTTCCTGACAAACTCTTGAAGAAAGCCAAAGGCTTCTCTGCCGATTTCGGTGGGTTGTTCTCTGCCCCTGACTCATGCACGGGAGGAAGCGAAAGGACAAAGTGGGGCGGGTGTAAGGAAGGGATGGCCTCCTCGGCCTTTTTAATCTATCTCTGGTGCGGTATTTTCATCCCGTCGTTCTTGTTCTTCCCGAAGTTTTTCTTGCTCCTGCTCTTCTATTTCTGCCTCTGTGGGAACATGGTCAATAAAGAGATCTTTGGTATTGAGGTATTTGAGAGCAATCCCGGCTAGAATTTTTTGCTTCGGATTTCCCTTCATTTGGATATCCACGATGGCGTCCGCTCCAGCCTGACGGGCCTTCTCAACCAATGCAAAGTGGAGCTCATCCCAATTGACCCGGGTTTGTCGAGCTTCCTGGTGGACTTCTAACGTGGCGATGGGGCTATGGGGTTGGACCGGGTATTCGGTGAGAACCTCGATCTGCTTGTCAGCAACGCCAGCCTCTGGGACAGTCTCTGGGACAGCCTCTGGGACAGCCTCTGGGACAGCCTCTGGGACAGCCTCTGGGACAGCCTCGGAGGTAGTCTCCTCATCAGTTTGGGTTTCTTCAGATTTTGGGGCCCTTGCAGCGTCAATATTAAAATTTTTTAACCGGCTTTCCGCCAGAGCAGCCTCGTGGGGATTACTACTTTCCATGAGCCTTTTGAGCTTTTCCACTCTATCAAGGGCCTCTTGGAGGCTCATCCTCGCCCCCTTTTTCCGAAGAGCGTTAATCGGCATGGGAGAATGTCCTATGTAGGGTTTCTAACTAATCCCAAAGTGTCTGTTTCTTTAAATTTTTTATCGGCTGAGTTTCCAGATTGTCAAGAGGGAATGATTCAGGGTGGAGGGAATTCAAGCAAGAAGGAGGTGGGAAACTCTCGTCCGCTTTTCGTGAAGGGTGTCAGTTTCTTCGCTTGTCGTCCTGCTCTCCGATTAACGCCTGAAGTATCCCTAAGCCCTGCTCGCTCAACTCGACCGGCTGCTCGTCAGGCTCCGGGAGCATCTCTTGTTTTTGTTTGGGGTTGACCAGCGCGAGGAGGTCTCGTTCCACGTCCTCAGGGGTAGACTCCAGCTCAGTATGAATCGCTGAAAGCCGTTGGAGAGCAAAAATAGAGCGTGCATGATTGCCCCATGGATCGCCCTCAGTATCCCGAATCCGAGTGATCTCCAGCCAAAATGGGGTTTCGGCCCCTTCGGGCAGGGAATCGGTGGCGAAAGCTCTTAATTTCTCCATCAAAGCCTCTTCAGTTTTCTCGATTCCATTAAAACTCACGACCGACTTTTCGACTGGCTTTCTCGATAAGGTGTGGATCGTCTCCCTCCATAAATCAGGGCGCTGGCCTGTGGGGTTGGGGTCCGGAAGGGGATTCGTCTCGTCGAGCTTAGCTTGGAGGGCCGTGAGGTATTGAACAAGGGCCTTCACTTTCCGTCCCGCGAGGCTGCCCAGGGGAATACCCCAAATATGGGCGATCTCATGGTCCTGGAGAGGTGAGGTCCCTGCCCTTTCGAATTCCCGCTGAGCAAGGGTCAAACGCCGACGGTGCTGCTCCCGACGTCTCAAGCGGGTTTGGAATTCAACCAGCAACCGTTTCTTTTGAAACTCTTCCTCCGTGATTTCCTCCCGCTCCCAGGCCTTTTCAAGTGGTCGAATTTCCGGCTTGGGAAGAGCGGAAAAGGCCGTTTTCTTTCGCGCCTGAAGGAGGTCAGAATCCACGCCAAAGCGGGCACTCAAGAGGGTCTCGGCTGTGGAAGCCGCCAACTCGGTCAAAGTTATTTGCTTCCGTAAGCATTCAATTTGGAGCCATGGGCGTTCCCGTCTCTGGTGAAAGAAGGTTCGGTACTGCCTCACCCGGTCGGCAACCTCCATAGCGGCCCCCTCGATGGAGGCTTTCTTCGCCGGCTGTTCTCCAAAGCTAAAGCGGGAATCCGGCTGGTCTTCAGCCATGTAGTCGATGTCCTCCTGGGAGACATCAAAATATTGGAGGAGGAGGAGGCGAATCATGGTCCGGTTCTGGATCGGAAGAGACTCGATGACAGTTTCGATGAGACCTTGGGTGAGTGAAATAGTCATCGGAGAGTTTTCGCCTCAGGTTGGTGAATGGGAGTCCAGTGGAGCTTCCTGGGATTCCAGGGAGCTAGCCACATATTCCCGTAATTCTTGAACCGTTCCGGTGGTATAAATTTTACGTGGGATTTCCAAGGCAATCAGCTGCGAGGGGTCAACTCCCCTCTCGAGGGCCCAATCTTCGTCAATATAGAGGCTGACCCCTCCGTCTTTATGACGCAGCACCAAGAGAGTATCTTTTTCTTCCTCTTCTTCCATAGCCCCAACCCCTTTTGGTCACTTTGTGGGATAACATACTGAAGGCAGAACTGTCAAAATTATGCTGAGAAACCGGCCCCTTCGGATATGGCTCTCTGGGGTGTAGGCGGGTGAAAGCAATGACGGCGGAAAAGCACGTACACCGTGAACCCTAGCAGCGTGATCAGGAAAACAGTCCGGATTCGCCCATATCCGAAGCATGCGTAATTAGCCGTAACGTTGAGCAAGCCAAACCCGGCGTATGCCAGGTAAACCAGCAAAGACCACCGGCGGAGCCGGAGAAACCCATACCCAATGGTGAGATGGAGCGTGGGGGATTGGGCTTTGGCGAGAATGCCCCCAATACCGGTGGGCTTGGTACAAAAAATGGTCAACCCGTATTCGGGGTTCGCGAGGATGATATAGAGATCGGTGAAGGCCGTCAGAAGGAAAAGAGCGCCGAGGTAGCGAATATCGTGGGCTCGTTGCCACACGAGTTTGAGTGTGCCCATGAACCCGGGCGGGGAGGGGAGGAAAGCTTCATAAGTTTGGATACACCACCAGGGGAGGATGAAGAGCATCGCAAATAAGATTGCCGCCCCCATCCCGGCATTGATCCCTATAGTCCAAGTGAGGACTCCCAAGAGGGTGCCAACGGCAAGGGCCCATCCCCCATTGGCTGGAAAGCCTCTCGAGAATTGACCCAATCCCGGCAGGAGCGCCGAAAGGGTGGCGCCCAAGGGGGAGGAGGAACCGGGGGGTGAGTGCTGAGATTCAAGCGGGTGAGTGCTCATGGGGGATGGGCACAATAACTTGCCGGAGCCATCGGAACAAGGTTTTTCTTCGAGGGGGCCTTCAAGTGGGACTCAAGGTGGGAGAAGGCCAAATGGGTGAGTGGTCAGAGGAAAAGCCCTGCGTGGAATTAGCCGCCCAAGGTGTCCACCGTTTCTTTCAAGCTTTTCATCACGCAGGTGAAGATGGGGGTATCCCGCTTGGTGTAGCGGCTGCCTTCTGCTTCGCGCAGGTTCATCACCAAATCGAGGAAATCTTCGGGATGATCCGTTTCAAAAGCCACGACGAATTCTTGATCATCCAACCCGAAGGAATAGGTGGTGTTCAGTTTGACGGACGGATATTTGTGGCCAATGGCAATATGTTCATCCATCATCCCCTGCCGAGCGGCTTTGGTGAGGAGGAACCATTCCCGCGTTTTTTCAAAGGGATAGACGAAGAGGTACTTGCTCTTTCCAGGGGTGATCTTGAGCCGCCGACTATCCTGCCCTTCGTGGACATGATGATCCACATACACGGACCGCTTCGTCATGGCGAGGTAGGAATAAGGGGTGGTGAGATAATTCCCAAGCCCCGTCGCCAGGGCCTTGGACATCTGTTCTTGTAACAGCTCCAGTTCGTATGAAATGCGCCAGAGCATGAAATCGCAGTCCCCCCGAATGCCCACCGTGGTATAGGGAACGATGATGATTTTCCCGGTAAATTCTTCAATGGCTCGGACAAACTCTTGCTTGCCGGCCTGCCGCTGGTCGTGAGGAAGTCGTCGCCACAAGGGATCGACTTGGTGGAAGCTAAAATTGACGAATTGCCGTTTGGCTGGCTCTTGCTGTTCGGCCATGGTTCACCCCCCGTGACGAGACAAAAATTGAGCAGACTAACAGTCTCGCTATCTATCAATTTTCACGTGAATTTGTCAACGAAACCAGGGGTATGACCGGGGTCTAGGGAGGGTATGAAGTCGGGTTGTTGAACTGGCTATTCCCCGTAGCTTGCTACGGGGTAACCACTGAGATCCCCCCTTTGGAAAAGGGGGTTAGGGGGATTTGGAAATTCAGGTTTCCTCTGAATACCCCGTAGTTTGCTGCGGGGATCTTTATTTTGTCATTCCCGTGAAGCTTGTCCTCGCGGAAGCGGGGAACGGGAATCCAGGGTATTTCAACTTGCGATTCCCCGTAGCGTGCGACGGGGTGACCACCGAGGCCTGCCCTGAGTGTTATCGAAGGGTCCCCCCTTTGTGAAATCCCCCCATCCCCCCTTTTGTATAGACTCTAGACATGGGTAACAGTTGTACCGGTGACATGGGTAACACTTTTGGGGCCTGTGGCATGATGCTCCTTTCACCTTTGAAGAGGAGGGACATATGCCTTGGGCGGAAAGGAATCTCGTGTCGTTGCGGGAAGAGTTTGTGCGAGTGGCGGAGACCACGGAATTGACGATGAGTGAGCTGTGTCGGCGGTTTGGGCTCAGCCGGAAAACGGGCTACAAATGGGTGGGGCGCTATCGAGCCGAGGGCCGGGCAGGCTTGCGCGACCGCTCGCGGCGGCCCCAGCGCGTGCGCTTCCAGGTCTCGCCAGCGACACGGGAATTTTTGGTGGCCGAGCGGCAGCGGCACCCGGCCTGGGGGGCCCGGAAGTTGCGTCACCGGGCGCAGCAGCAGGGGCTGCCGGCCGTGCCCGCCTGTAGCACGATCACGACCGTGCGGCATCGGGAAGGGTTGATCGGCCCAGAGTGTCCCCCCGGCCAGCGGGCGTGGCAGCGCTTTGAACATCCCGTGCCGAATAGTCTGTGGCAAATGGATTTCAAGGGGCCGGTCAAGACCCTGGCGGGTCCGGTGCATCCGCTGACGGTCTTGGACGACCATTCGCGCTACAACCTGGGGCTCCAGGTCTTGCCGAATCAGCGCACGGGCCCCGTGCAAGCCGCGTTGATCACGATCTTTCGCCGCTATGGCTTGCCGAATCGCCTGTTGATGGACAACGGGAGCCCGTGGGGGGATACCGCGGACCAGCCCGACACCACCTTGACGGTATGGTTGCTGCAGCTCGGGGTTCGCCTCAGTCATAGTCGTCCCTATCATCCGCAGACCGTGGGCAAAGAGGAGCGGTTCCATGGGACGCTGACCCGGGAGGTGCTCCGGCAGGCCCAATGGCAAGATGGCCACCAGCTGCAGGATGCATTCGATCGGTGGCGGCAGGTGTACAATCACGAGCGCCCGCATGAGGCGTTGGCTCTGGCGGTCCCTGCCAGCCGGTATCAGCCGAGCCTCCGGGTGTATCCCGAGACGTTGCCCCCGCTCGAGTATGACCCGGGCGTCGTGATTCGCAAGGTTCAACAGAAAGGGGAAGTGCATTTTCGCGGCCGAGTGTTCGAGGTCAGTCGGGCCTTCCGTGGCTACCCGGTCGGACTGAGCCCCACCACCGAGGACGGAGTCTATGAAATTCGATTCGGTCACCATCGGATCAAAACTATAGATATACGTATATACAATTAGGAATAGTGTTACCTAGGTATCCGGCACATGTGTTACCCTTGACACCGGTCTGAACAAAAGGGGGGACAGGGGGGATTTCATAATGCAGGATTGGCCCACAGGGTCATGGGGAACTGCTTAGAAAACAGTAAGGAGTGAAAAGTAAGGAGTGAGTAGTTAAAAACGGCGCAGAAGGGGGACTGTCCCCAATTTCAGGTTAAGGAAGGTAAAAAGGCCCTCATGATTTCAGTGCAAAACCTTGGCATGCAACTGCGGGCCGGGAGTCACCTCGTGACCATCTTGGATGGGATAACCTTCGAGGTCCCGGAGAAACAGGTTGTAGCCATTGTGGGGCCATCCGGGAGCGGCAAGTCTACCTTGCTAGGCCTGATGGCAGGTCTGGATAAGCCAACCGCCGGGACGATTCAACTCAATGGGTTTGATATCACCGCCTTGACCGAAACCCAATTGGCTCATTTCCGCCGCGAATACATTGGCTACATTTTTCAATCCTTTCATCTTATCCCCACCCTCACGGCCCTGGAAAATGTCGCGCTTCCCCTGGACCTGAGTGGAGAGCCATCGGCGGCGAATCGAGCCGAAGAGTTGTTAGCGGCGGTCGGTCTTCAGGACCGCCAACATCATTATCCAGTTCAACTGTCAGGTGGGGAACAACAGCGGGTAGCGGTGGCCAGGGCGTTTGCGTGCCGTCCGCGGATTCTCCTGGCTGATGAGCCCACCGGGAACTTGGATAGCGGAACCGGGCAAATCGTGATCGACCTGCTGCTCAAGCTTAATCAGGATCATGGCAGCACGCTGGTCCTCGTGACGCATGATTCCAATCTGGCTGAACGGGCCGGTCGGATGATCACCATGCGGGACGGACGGTTGGTCTCGGATGGAGAGATTCCACGGTAACGAATGTTGCTCACGTCATGAAAAATGTAGCCGTTGCCATAAAGTTGGCTTGGAGGGAAACGCGGGGAAGTTGGCGCCAGTTTCTGTTTTTTTTCGTGTGCATTGCGATTGGCGTCGGCGCAGTCGTCGGAGTGGGATTGTTCGCCGCCAACGTGGAACAGGTCATTCTCGGGGATGCCAGAGGTTTGTTGGGAGGTGATCTCGAGATCCGGCTATCCCGACTTTTGAGCGAATCCGGTCATTCAGTTTTGAAGTCATTGCGAAATCGGAACATCGCCCTGACCCATGTATCCGAGCTGGTGGCCATGGCTTCGACCGAGGGGAACAGTGAAGCGAAAAACCCGCAACCAGGGTCCACCCAACTCGTGGAGCTCAAAGTGGTGGGGGAAGGGTATCCTCTCTATGGAAGAGTGGAAGTCCAACCCCCTAAAGCGCTTTCCTCGCACCTGACTCTTCCTCAGTCCCGGTGCGAACGATCGCCCTGTTTCGGAGCGGTGGTTCAAAAGTCCTTCCTCATCAGCCTGGACGTTGACCTGGGCAGTCACATAAAGATCGGGCAAGCGCGATTTGTCATCACCGGGGTGCTGCTCAAGGAGCCAGACCGCGTCGCCAGCGCCTTTAGTCTTGGTCCGCGGGTCATCATTTCGCGGCAAGCCTTGGTGGCCACTGAACTCGTGAAACCTGGCAGCCGGATTCGAGAGCGATACCTCCTCCGCGTGCCGGCATCGATGTCGTTGGGACCCTTGAAGGGTGAGTTGCGTGGGCGGCTGGCGAAGGAAGGAGTACGGGTCTCCAGCTACCGGGACGCCCAGCCCCGGATCCGGCGGTTTCTCGATCAACTCTCGACTTACCTCGGGCTGATCGGATTAACGGCCTTGTTCGTGGGAGGCATTGGGGTGGCCTGTACCGTTCAGGGATTCATCAAACAAAAACTCACCACCATTGCCATTTTGAAGACTCTGGGAGCTGGAGCAGGGCTCATCGTGGGCATGTATCTCCTGCAAAGCCTGCTGATGGGAGCCATTGGCAGTCTAGTGGGAGCCGGGCTCGGGGTAAGTCTCCAGATCGTCCTGCCCGTCCTGTTACAAGGACTTCTCCCGCTTCCTCTCACCCCCCAACTGTTCCTCCACCCCTTACTCAAAGGAGTGGCGCTTGGCATTGGAACGACGGCCCTCTTCACGCTTTGGCCGCTCCTCACCATCAGGACGATTCCTCCAGCCTTGGTGTTCCGGCGAGATGTTGAACAAGCCCCGCTCGGGCACCCCCCTATGTCCCTCTTCAGGAGGCTGAAGACGGACCTCAGCCGGCTACTCCGGGATTCGCGTCGGGTAGGAACAGGCCTGGTCATGGGTGGTGGGCTTGCGGGGTTGGCCATGTGGCAAGCTCGGTCCATCACCTTGGGGCTGCTCTTTATGGCCGCGTTTCTCACTGCCCTGATCCTCCTCTGGGTTGCGGCCATGCTTTTGCTTCATTTCCTCACAAAGGTCTCGCGTCCCCGCTCTTTCGTGGTACGGCAGGCGATCGGCAATGTGCAGCACCCGGGAAACTTCACCGCGGGAATGGCCGTATCCATTGGAGTTGGAGTCATGGTCATCGTCGCGATCGCGCTCATCAAAACCTCGCTGCTCTTGGCCATTGGAGAGCGAATTCCCGAAGATGCACCGGCCTTTTTCTTTATCGATATTCAACCCGACCAGAAAGTGGATTTCGAGCGGGTCGTTCAGGAAGAAACCCGAAGCCCCACGTATACACTGACTCCCGTCATCCGATCACGGCTCGCGTCTCTCAACGGCCAACCGATTGACCCCGAAGAGCACAAAGGCAAGCGCAATGGCTGGTACTTCACGAGGGAATATGTCCTCACCGCCTTGCCCGACCTGCCCAAGGACAACACGATTGTCAAAGGCCACTGGTGGACGGAGGGACCAAAGGGTGGACAGGCTCTTCAAGAAGAAGCTTCCACACCCATCCTGGTCTCGGTGGAAGTCGAGGCGGCAAGAAACCTTGGGCTGGACATCGGATCCACATTGGAGTTCGATATCCAAGGGGCCACATTGGCGGCGAAAGTGGAGAGCACCAGACAAGTGGACTGGAGCAGCTTTTCAACCAATTTTTTCATGATCCTCTCACCCGGCTCTTTCCAGGGGGCGCCTTTTACTTACATCGCCACCGCCAACGTGGATCCCGAGGAAGAGGTCCCGCTTCAGCGAGCGCTCGTCAAAGTCCTCCCCAACGTCACGGCCATCAAGGTGGGGGATATCCTGGAAAATGTGGCGAGGCTCCTGAGGCAATTGAGTTGGGCCATCCAAGGCATCGCCCTGCTCTGTATTGCCGGCGGGGCGGTGGTAATGACGACTGCGCTTTCGACCACCCGGTACCGACGGCTCTATGAAGCCTCGATTCTCAAAGCCTTAGGTGGAACGCGGAGGATCATCGTCAAAGCCTTCGCCTTGGAGTTTGCGATGGTGGGAACGTTGGCGGGGGTCATTGGGGTTGGACTCGCCAGCGCCCTCTCCTGGGCCATCCTGTATTTTTTCTTAGACCTCCCCTGGGCCTTTCAACCCGGGGTGCTCGGGTGGGGCTTGGTGCTCACGGTCCTCCTGGCCATCACCGTGGGATTCCTGAGCACCTTCCGGATTCTTGGAGAACCGCCCCTGGCGGTCCTTCGCCAAGAGTAAGTCGGTTACGAAAAATCCTTGTGTAAAGAAGTGTAGGTTTTTCGCTAGAATATTTTTCGGAAACTTTTCCCTTGATCTGACCAAGGACTCACTTTAGACTTTATTTAATAATCTTCCTTTTATAATCCTCTTTTTATCTGGTCTCACCTTCATTCGTAATCATTGCACTCCCCAATCCGTTTGTTTTGGGATCAATGAGGGATTGGCGTTCGATTGCAACACCGACCTCTTAACAAAAGGGGTTGCCAAGGCCTCATTGCACAATCAAAAGGGTAGAGAAGTCGGGTTTCCTCCGACCCGATTGCAAGACGCTTTACGGTGTTAATGGGTTCGCTCTTAAAGACCTGTGCTTTTCCTTCTGGTCATCTTGCCAAATCCTCCGCGGTCCACTCGCAGTGGGAGTTGGCCCTTGGTTTCTACCTGGGTAAATGGGAGGGGTCCCCAGTGAAATCCCTCATAGTCTGGGTGGTTGCGGTGTTGGCCCTTTTGGTTCTCAGCAATTCCGTCTCGGCCCGCACCAACGACCAACGCCCATTTTGGACGGAACAATCCTCCTATATTCAGGGGGATGAATTATACGTGGTGGGGGTGGCCTCCCATGCCCACTCCTTGGAAGAGGGCCGACAGCTCGCGTTTGAGCATGCCAGACTGGAGCTCCTCAACTTCGCCCCAGGGGCCAATCTGGCGGACGATGGCCGGACCTTTCAAACACAAATGACCTACGAGGAATTGAATCCGGATGGCACGGTCACAGTTTTCCGTCTTCTTCGGACTCCCCTTCGCCGCCTCATCGGGATCCAAGCCAAAGGCACAGCCTCCACAGCAGAAAAGGCCAGGGCACTCCAACGAACACTGCGAGCCCTTCGCCACCTCCGGCGGAATCAAGGTCCCAAGCCCCAACCGTTGAGTGGAGAGGAACGGTACGTTGCCGCTCTCTCCCAGCAGATTGAAGACCGAATCCAAGAACGGACCCGATTGGCCTGCCGGTATATTAAATCGGATATGACGACAACGGACGTCAAATCCATTTTGGGGGTGCCGGATGTGGATACCCTGCACCAGGGGTTTGGAACCTGGCGGTATGGCCATACGGAGGTGTGGTTTTTGCAGGACCGAGTCGCCTACCTTCATCTTGCCCACCCCTGTTAAGGTCCGTGAGGGAAATCATGTCACCCCCAGGAGGGGGAGTTCCCAAAGCCTTGAATGCTGGGATGAATGCACGAAGAAGTGGTGAAATTGTTTAGCCATCCCCACCCCTTAATTTAATCATGGGGCACCACCCTTTTGGGAAACACCATCAGGTCATGTGGTCCAGCGGCAGTGAATCCTCCCATTCCCACGGGCTCTGGTGGTCCTACTTTAGAACTGGATGTTCCCGAGGATTCAGCATGAAGGGAAATTTGATGGAAGGGAGGAGGTCCTACAAGAAGCAACTGCCCTCACCTACCCTCTCACTTTGGCAACGAGATCCACTCCCATGATCATCTGGAGGGCCGCACGCAGGTCAGGGTTTCGTTCCAAGAAACGCGTAAGCTGTTCCTTGGGCCAGCGCACATAGCGGAGCGCGTCTTTCGCTTCCACACTGGCAGATGTCTTGCTTCCCGTAAGAAAGCTCATTTCTCCGATGAATTGTCCTCCCCTTAGTTTTGCCACTTCCTTCCCTTCGACACTAACGGAAGCATTCCCTGAGTAAACCACCATCAGATTGTCGAGATCGGTATTCTGCTCGACGAGTCGTTCCCCGGGTGTGGCGGTTTTCCAATTGGCAAATTTCAAAAGCTTGAGCATCTCCCGTGGTTTCAAGGTGCGAAAGACCATTCGATAGAGTTGCTGCTCCTCCTCTTTGAGCTGGACCGGTTTTCGCTCCAGAAGCAAAAAGTAAATCCGGTACAGGTTGATGGCGGTAAAGGTCAGGTTCCAATAAATCGGGGCCATGAGTGGTTCAGGTCGAAAATAGAAAAAGGGTATTAGGCACGAGATGGCAACCACCGTGAGCATCCTGAGCCACAAAATATCCCGGACCAGGTAGGAGAACAGGTAAAGGATATTGGCGACGTGTATGAAGATGTCCATATTGGCTCACTTTTTCCTTTGAACTTGGTATTCCCCGTAGCTTGCTACGGGGTGACCAATGAGATCCCCCCTTTGAAAAAGGGGGTTAGGGGGATTTTGAAATTCATGTTTCCGCTGAATACCCGGCAGCTTGCTGCGGGGATCTTTATTCCCTTCCCCGAACGTTGGAGCGCCGGGATGAGTGGTAAAGTCTTTCCGTTTTATTACACGTGGGAAATTGCCCGCTTGAGCAAGAGACGCAGCGCCACGTCGACCACTTCAACCGTGGGGGCTGGATCACACAGGCTCCTGTTGCGATAGTAATAGGCGACATCACCCTTCTCATCGACCAGCAGCGTTCCCCCCTGTTGGCGACTGTCACCCTCCAGCAACCTCTGACGGTGTCCGTTAAAAAAGGCCCGGAAGAATCCAAATAGGGCCATGGGGCCTAAGGTTGCCCACCAGGACCGAACAAATCCCATTGCCGCGAAGGACTCAAGGGAGGGATCGGTGAGAATTTCCACCTTTTTATCAAGGAGAGCATGTCGTTGAACAAACCCTTCAATATAGCGTGGCTCGCCGTTTCCGACGAACACCGTGTGCATCCCCAGATTGTAGAGTTCAAGCAGACGAGGGGAAAGCTCGTTGACGTGCTGACTGCACCCCATGCAACCGAAGTGCCGAAGGAAAACCAACAAAGTGGGTCTCTTAACCCAATAATCCCCAAGGCGGACATTCGTGCCATCAGGCTTCAAAACCTGCACATCAGCAAGGACCGGAGGCGGAGGTTGTCCAACAAGGGGTCTTGGCACGGCTTGGATAGTAGACCGAGAGGGGACGTCGGCGCTAGCGGTTTTTTAAAAGCGACACGGGGCGGCAAAAACATAATGGGGATTTTCAAAAATTGTAAGAAGAAATCTTCTCATATGGCTCACGCTGACATTAGCTCCTCGTGTCGTGTTTCATAATTATCTTAACTTTCCCATCGTGGTGAGCCCTTCGACGGAGCATGCCCTGAGCGAAGCCGAAGGGCTCAGGACAAGCTCTTCATCTGTCATCTTGAACCCATTGATAACGCCCAGGGAAGAGAAAAGGAGAATGTCCCCTTTATCCGCCCCCCACATGTCAACCAGCCGGAGGGGCACTCGGAATTGGAGGCGCTGCGGGGCAGTGTATCCCGGGGCCACCCGTTTGGGGACGAGCGGTGGCAGGGGCGGATGGCCAAGCAGCTAGGGCTGGAATCCACTCTCCGGTCCCGAGGTCGCCCAAAG
>JACZVJ010000171.1 GCA_022572725.1 Nitrospinota bacterium
TTGGCCACCGCAGCTTGATCCTGGATAAGCACCAGACTCCCGTGTTGATTCTGAACCCTCACTCGCCCTTCGATGACCCACACCCTTGTCTGATTGATATTTCCCCGTTCTACCTGGATGACAAACTCTGTCCCTTCAACGGCCGCGTTGACGAACGGGGTGGTGACATTCAGGAGTAACGGAACACGACTGATGAAATGAACGATACCCTCAACAATGTGCAGCCATGCAGGCTTTTCTTTCGTAGGTTCTTTGAAGGTAATTACTGTCCCCTGATCGAGCCGGATAATGGTCCCCTCCCTGAGCTCAATGGCGGCTCTCCACTGCGGGACTTTCACGGTATCCCCAGGGTAAAACGTATCACCAACCTCGGCCGGTAGGAAGACTTTCCTGTCATCCACCAACTGCACCTCCCCGATCGTCCCCTCCACCGACACCACCTTGGCTACCCAGTGTTCCTTGGCTGCGGCGTTGTTCAGGGGAATTGCAAGAAAAACCAAAGCCGTCAAAAATCCCATGCGATGAGTCATCGTTTGAGTCTCCAGTTACGAAGTTGACTCATGTCTTCAATCCCCGAAAAGCTTTTCCCTTGCCCGGAATCCTTTATTGTGTTTCCCCAAACTCGAGCCTCTCCTTGGCCAGGAAATGTTTTCGACAATCCCTTCGGGGAAACACTCCCGACGCCTTCTGCATCCATTGATCTCAGCCTTTATTTTTGACTCAAAGTCATAACGCCATCCCATTGAAATTGAGGGGGTTCGGCTTTGAATTTTTCGCACGCTTCTACGTAGTACTGACTGGGACCATCGAGTTCGAATATTTCGAGGACCCTCCGGAAAATTGCCCGTGCCTCTTCCCACCGTTGTTCTCGAAAGGCTTCTAACCCTTCACCAAACACCCTAATTGCCTCTCTTTGCCGGCCATCCGCTTCTTCCTCATGGCAAATCAATTCGTAAATCGAAATCGGCTGGGTTTTCCCTTCCATCAGAAACCGACCCAACTCCCTGGTGGAAAACCCCTCTAGGTCGTCGATAATCGTGCGGGACGCCAAAATCTGTGTCCTCAAATGTTTGTTTAACCCCTCAATCCTGGTGGCTGTGGTGACGATGTCCCCGACCGCCCGGTACTCATAATGATCCATGGCCCCAATATTCCCGAGGAGCATTCGGCCGCCGTGGAGCCCGATTCGCGTGGGTAACGGGGTTGCAGGGTGCAGACTGTTGAATCTCTCCACGGCCGTCACAATGTCCAATGCGGCCTCACACACTTGTTTTCTTAACTCGCGATTCAAATTCGGTGCAGCCCAGATCGCAAGGACCGAGTCCGCCACCACATCCGAGACGATGCCGTCCCGCCGCCTAATGGGTTCAAACAGGGTCTCATAATATTGGTTCATAAACGCGCGTAATTCCTCAACCTCTAAAGTTTCCCCTAATCGGGTATAGTATTTCGCATCCGTCGTCAGGCAAATGCCCTCAATCAATTGGCTCGTGGTCTTAATGTCCTCAAAATTCTTCGTCAGTTGTTGAGCCACGGGCCCCGGAATGTAATGCTCCAATGCCTTTTGGATATTTTGCCGCTCCTTATGGGTTTCCCAATATCTCCAGACGAGCGTCCCGAACAATCCCACGGGGAGTTGCACAAAAAGGGGCACAACCAAGGGAATCCACAAGCCTTCCCAGGCAAACAAGGAATAGGCCATGACCAGGTATGCTGCTCCGAGGATGGATCCGGTCGCTAAGTACACGACACCAAGTTCAAAGCCTGTCCGATGAGGAGATGGTGGAGGGATTGTATGGAATGCGAAGCTCAGAACCATGCCCCATCCCGCGACGAGGAGCACACGTTGCCACCATTCCAAAGGTGAAATTTGGCGATCTTCGAGAAGATTCGCAAAGGCCGTCGCCGCTATCTCAACTCCACTGAGATACACTCCGGTGTCCTGAGTAAACACGGTGTGGAAGCGATCTTTTTGCTCGGATGCAACCTGTTCGGAAAATCCCACGAAGACTGCCTTCCCCGAAAAAACATCCCTTGAACCTGTTGGTTGTCCCCCCCCTTCCGGCTGGCAGCGCTCTAGCACACAGGAATAGGGTACCGTGGTGATCGTGCGGGGTGGTCCATAGAAGTCGAGGTAACGGGTGTCCCCATGATTGTAGGTTTTGACCAAGGAGGCTCGGATCTTTTTCGTTTCGGACTCCAACCCGGACGCTTCATCATCCAGTTCCGCCAACACGGTCCAGGCCTTTTGGGGTGGTTTGAATTTTTCCCGTAATTTCTTTACCCAGGTCTGGAGCTGACCGAATTCTGGGTGGATGTCGCCTCTGGCTGGTAATAAGTGAGCGACCTCAGGCGCGGCCTGTTTTAACAGGCCACGTAACTCAGGATACCGGGCCAACACATGAATCTGGTACGCGATGAACGGTAATGTGGCCCCGCGAATTCCACTTGGCTCGAAAAGCCAAAACTGATCGACTCTGAAAGGAATGGCTGGCAAGGGGCTCGGTGCCAACGCCGTCGCGGCTTCGGCAAGGCTGGCCGTGGGGGGGGTTAACGCATAGGTAGTTTCCCCGTACTTAGCCATCTTTTCAAATAACACGACATTCCCGGCCTCACGAATGGCCTCTGCGAACACCTGGTCCTCTTCTGGGGGACCCTCATCCTTGAAATATATATCAAAAGCAATCACGGTTGCGCCTTGCTCAACCAGTTTCCGAACGAGCTTCCCATGAAATGACCGGGGCCATTTCCAAATTTCCTGGGGCTGTCCCAGGGCAATAGCGGCCGTATGATCGGTTGTCACCACCACCACATCTGAGGGCGCCTGACGGGACCCGCGCCATGTAAAGAGCCAACGTAACCCACTTTCCCTTTCAGCCCAAAGATCCTTCTTTTCAAAGGCCATGTCCAGAGTGATCATGGAGACCCCTGCAAGGATGGGAACCAATCCCAGGACAAGGGTTTTGAATAGCCATGACACCGTTGGCTGATCCTCCCGCGGGACCTAAACAGAGACTTTTCCTCAGCTTTCAAAGGGGGCAAAGCCCAAAAGGCCGGTGCCCCCCTCGTTCGATATAAAGCACGTTGTTCTCCCAATTGGGACCAGGCCTTTTTCCGAAATGAAACCATGGAATTTGGGGTGGTTACTATCCCGACTCTAGAAACGAGGTTCCCAGGTCTCGTCGTGAATTTTCCCCGGAAATAGGAGGTCGAGTGGAGGGAGAGCTGAGGGAAGATTTCCTAGGTTTTCACCTATTTACGTGGAATCTCTGTCCTCATTTACACGTAGGGGGCCGATGCTGTATCCCCTTATGAACTTATAAAGCCTGATTACTTCCCCCACTAACACCCCCACTTCTTGTAAAATCAGGGCTTGCGAATTTAGAAAAATTTATACCTCCTCCAGGGTGATGCGTCATCCTCCACTCCGTCCTGCCCAAATCCGATAGTATGGAACTCCCTAAACCGTGGGTATTTAATGCCTTTTTTACTTTTATTGCAACATTTTTTAAAACTTGACAGGGCAAAAAATGTTAATCAAAACCTGGACAAAAACACCCATCCGACTCACCAGATAGCTGGTGTGATCATTCCCGGACCGACCCCAAAGGTTGTCCCATGGCGAATAAGGTGCAACTAGAATGCCATCTTCTGGATACCTGAATAAATTGAGAAGGTAATCGTCCAACTTGTTGATTTTCTTTGAGAGGGGCTGCCCCACTACTCGCTTCAGAGGAAACTTAGAGGAAGGTCACGGGGTATAGGGATACTGATTCGGATACAGGGGTGTATACAATCAGGTGAGAATGAAAAATTGGTAGTAGGCCTTCGTCTAAAACTATTTACCAGTCCTGACTCTCTCTCGCCGCTTTTAATGGGTGACATGACAAGGAACAGGAAGTGAAAAGGATTGTCCATGATACGAAATCAGTTCAAGACTCCGAGTCGTGTGCCGAACAAGCGTCTCCCGAACGACTGTCTCCCCGTAAAGAAAGAACTGGTTGAATCGCCGGATCCCCTGGGAATGCAAAAGGCCGAGCCAGCGCTTGAACTTGGGATTGTGAGGGCTGGAAATCAGGTGGGATTTTGGGTTGCGGACCAAAGGTGAAAAGGATGGCTGGGGTTAGTGGACGATTTTAGAACTTC
>JACZVJ010000172.1 GCA_022572725.1 Nitrospinota bacterium
GCAGATCATTTTGACTTCCCTAAGCTCGAATATAAAATGGCTTAAAGAAGAAACGATTTCCTCAGGGGAAAGACCCAGATTCAGGGACCATGGGACCTTTGGGAATAGGGTCTTTTCGTAGGGGGGCAACTATACGCCAGGGTGAGGGGCCTAGCAAGTCACCAAAAAAAGAGACGGGTGGGTTTGACAATGAAGAGTAAGTTTCTTGTTGACCCCGAGAAGGTTCGCTACAATGAAAGAACCTGAGGGAGGCTGAAAGAATGAAGGTAAGGAAGTTGTTACATACGCGGATGCGGGTCAGTGATATGGACCAGACCATCGCGTTTTATCGGGATGTGTTAGGGCTTGAGGTACTCGAACGCAAAGTGTCCCCTCGGGGATCCCACCTGGCCTTTTTGGCGGTGCCCAATAGCGATGAGCTGATTGAACTCTGCAGTTTCCCCCCCAGTGGGCCGGTCAAAGTTCAAGAAGATTTGGTTCACCTGGCCTTTGAAGTGGACAACCTCGATGAGATGATTCAGGAACTGACCAGGAAACAGATCCCTATTACTGATGGGCCCACCCGGACCTCATCCGGAAGTCGGTTTATTTTTATTGATGCGCCGGATGGGTATGAAGTCGAGTTGATTGAACGTCCACCGGGTACGGTTTTAGTGTAGACCAGGCGGCTCCCGCAATTCCTTGCAAGAGCAAACTTGCCATGTCCACTGTGGCAGATTCAATTTCCAATCAAATTCAACATACCCTAGATCACCTCCCCAGCCAACCCGGGGTCTATCTCATGAAGGATCAGGCTGGGGAAGTCCTGTACGTCGGGAAAGCCAGGGTGTTAGCCGACCGGGTCCGATCGTATTTTCAGAGAGGCAGTGACCTCACTCCCAAGACCCGTTTACTCCTTTCGTTGATCACCGGGATCGAAACGCTCGTCACCAAATCCGAGTTGGAGGCCCTCCTGCTGGAGAGCAACTTGGTGAAGCGATACCGTCCTCGGTTTAACGTGGTGTTACGGGATGACAAGCACTACCCCTACCTTCGCCTTCCCATCCGCGATGACTTCCCGCGGCTATCCATTGTGCGGCGGGTCAAGAAGGACGGAGCCCGGTATTTTGGCCCCTATGTGCCGGCAGGAGCGCTCCGGGAAACCCTCAAGGTGATCCGAAAAGTATTCCCTCTGGCGACCTGCAAGATAGACATTGATGGAACCGCCGAGCGGGCGTGTTTGGAATTTGAGGTCAAACGGTGCATGGCCCCTTGTACGGGGAACCAGTCGCGTGAGGACTATCACCGAATCGTGAATCAGGTGCGGCTCTTTTTGGAGGGTCGGGATACGGAATTGTTGGCAGGGTTTCGCGCCGACATGGAAGTGGCTGCCGAGCGGGAAGAATTTGAGGAAGCGGCTCGGCTTCGCGATCGAATTTTCAAAGTCAGCCGAACTCTGGAAAAACAGCGGGTGGCGCAGATCGGGCCTGTGGATCAGGATGTGGTGGGTCTGGCCAGATTAGGACCCGCGGTTGACCTCCAAATACTTTTTGTTCGGGGAGGGTTGCTTATTGGTCGAAAAGATTTTTACTGGGGTGATGCGGGCGAGGCGCCCGATGAAGAGTTGATTCGGTCGGCCATTGAACAATTTTACAACAAAGACATGCTGCCGCCGAAAGAACTCTTGGTGTCAACCCGACTCGTGGATGGTGGATTAATACAGGAGTGGCTCTCCGGCAAGAAAGGGGAATCGGTCCGCATTCTCACGCCCGAACGAGGAGTCAAACATCAACTGTTGCGATTGGCTGAAGAAAACGCCACCGCCGCCATCGCGGCACACCTCCGGAAGGAGGCCACGGATCGTAAAGAGGTGGAAGGGCTCCAGCGGCTGCTTCGTCTGAAAGGCCCCCTCACCCGAATCGAGGGGTTTGATATTTCCAACACCATGGGCACCGACTCCGTGGCCTCTATGGTGGTGTGGGAAAATGGGCGGATCAAAAAGTCCGACTATCGTCGGTTTCGTATCAAGACTGTCCAAGGCGCCGACGACTTTGCCAGTATCCATGAGGTCGTCGCGCGGCGTTATGGGGGTTCCCTTCACACAGATAATACAAAAGCGCTCCCTCTTCCTGATTTAATCCTCATCGATGGAGGTCCCGGCCAGCTCAGCGCAGCCGTGGACGCTCTTGGAAAAGTGGGTCTTGGGCATCTTCCAATCATCGGGTTGGCTAAAGCGCGAGGTGAAAAAGAAGAACGAATTTATACCCCAGGCCGGAGTGCTCCCACCATCCTTCACCCCTCAGCAGCATCCACCCACCTCCTTCAACAGATACGAGACGAAGCTCATCGATTTGCCATTACCTATCACCGCAAACTGCGAGGGAAGGCCTTCGTTCCTACCCAGCAAGGAAAGATCAAAGGAAAGGAAAAGGATCGGACAAAAGATCCCATGACAAATTTCATTTCTCCTGACAGCCTAGGGGCAAGAAAAAGAAAACAACACACAGGGGCTGTCGAATCCAATTCTTAACGACTTTCCTTCCCCAAATTTCCCCAACACGTGATCATTCTTCATGCCGGCCTGATCGGGGCCGAACTTCTTCTCTGGGGCGAACAACCTTCGGTTGGGACACTTCCCATTTTGGCGGGGTGAAGAGCGGTTTCTCGACGCAATTGAACCGATCTATGCGGCCGCCTCTCCTCTCGGTTTGGATGTCTTTCTCGGCGAGCGCCGCACGGGTCAAGACAAATCTTTGACACCGCCAAAACCAAAAGCACAGAAGAAGTCCTGATTCACCGAACTTCTCTAATTGACCACGACGACCATCTAATCATTGAAACCCTACAAGGGGTTTGTTGAATCTTGTTATTCCCCAGCGCTCTGCGACGGGGTGACCATTGAAGCCTGCCCTGAGTGTTATCGAAGGGTCCCCCCTTTGGAAAAGGGGGGTAGGGGGATTTTCAAATCAACAGCACCATGTACCGAATTCCGACAGAATCACGGGAGAGAAACGCCGGCACCATCTGCACGAATCTGTCTTGCAACGGGCGGTCAAGGTGGCTAGACTCCAAGCCCGAATCTCGAAGCCAGCGAGTTGTCATACCCTCCAGAATTCGTTTACGACGCACTTGCTGGAGGACGGCTACGACATCAGAGCGGCACAAGAGTTGCTGGGCCACAGTGACGTGAAAACGACGATGATCGGCCCCCGCACATGTCCTGAATTGAGGAAGCCGAGTGGTTCCCAGTCCGGCCGATGGCCTCATCATCCCGCCAGATGCAGAAAGCAGGATAGACTGACCAGGCTTGCAGCATTTGTCCTTTACGAAGGAGTCGGGAATGTTTCTCAGTCATGAGAAACATGAAGGAATCGTGGTCAAGATGATCGGGCATTCGTTGGATATACTGACCCAGAGAAAGAGCTATACTGACCAATATACTCAATAGTTCGGCTGGTCCGAGCTGGGACGTGGCACGAGAGCGAGTGTTCGTCTTATGGAACTACGAGTGAACAACACGGAGCCGATTGCTTCGGAGGTTGTTTGGTGACCTCGCTGCTTGTACGCGTGGGCGCTGACCGCAGTGCAGGCGGCGGTTCTTGGAATGGGCCGGTCGACGGTGACTCAGGTGATTTCGCCTATGTTGCCATTCCGGAAACCAGCCCGGTCCACATTGGAATGGAGAAGCCGTACAGCACCCTCAACTCTGTGTTGGCCCGGTTCCATGGCACACTTCCACCGCACCTTCGCCTCCAGCACATGCACTTGGACCCTGACTTTGCCCACCTCACGTATGGCGATCAGGGCGAGCGCGCGAAGCAGTTGCGCAACAGCCTACAGGCAAACGACATGATCGTGTTCTACGCCGGGCTTGCGGACGTGCGGGGCGCGGCTGAGCTCGTCTACGCCATCATCGGCCTGTTCGTTGTCCAAGATTTCGTTCTCGCCGCCGAGATCCCAGCACATGACCGCGACACTAACGCCCATTCACGGCGCATCCTCGCGCCGGGCGTCCAGGACCTCATCGTGCGCGGTCGTCCGGGGGTATCGGGCCGACTCAAGCGATGCCTGCGGATTGGCGAGTACCGCGACCGTGCGTACCGGGTCAGGCGAGACCTGCTGGACGAGTGGGGCGGGTTGTCGGTCAGGG
>JACZVJ010000173.1 GCA_022572725.1 Nitrospinota bacterium
ACGGGAGTACAGGAATACGAGATGCGAAAAAAACCTTACGGGTGATGACCCGGGAAGGTGGGGTCAGAACCTATTACGGAACCTCTTTTTCCTCTTCTGGTTAAAGCGGAATATGCAAGGTTTTTCCCACCCCATCCGATACAGAAAGATGGGAGGCGAAAGGGCAAACTGCCTGAGAGGGCAGGACGCAAAGCCAAGAGACCCTATAGGGGAATAGCCAAAGAAGAGCGTTCCCAGGGTTAGTCTGGCTACAACGCACCCCAGGTCAGAGCCTTGCCGGATTGCCCTCATCTTCTATTCCGGATGGGCCTGTTCTTTATTCCCTCCCCACTGTCACCACCCCCTGTTTTAGAAGAATGATCGAGGGCTGTCTCGTTATTCCCAGTTGAGGCCGGCAAAAGGGAAAACGATCGTCTCGTGAGCCAAAGAGGAAAGTTGAGATTCTTGGTTGGAAGCGGCCCAGGGTCATAGGCAAAGAAACGTCAACAGTCGGTATGCGCTCACAACCTATTTCAGAACGTAGGGAGAACACCCCAATGAACCTATCCTCCCATGAATGGTTAGGGATCTTCCGGAGAGAGTATGTGCAAGGCTACCTTCGTCAAGGTGGGTCTGCGGTGAAGTTTGTCGTCCAATCAGACATGGATGACCGGCGCGAGTTAAAGGCGGGTCTGAACCAGATCGCGCAGGAGGAGGGATTTTTCTTTTCTGAGGTAGATTCCCAGTTCACCAAGATTCATATGGTTGACCAGCTCTTTTATGCCCTCGCCCGGCAAATCGATTGGGATGAACTGGCCTATCTGTTTGTGTCCCGCCTTCTTGGCCAACACGGCTATCAGGTACCAGACGATCAGGCCCATTTTCGTCTTCCGCAGATTGCGGCATTCAATGGCCGCGAAGAGCTCTTGTTCCGGAGGGAATTTCGAAGTTGGTTGGAGCAGGCCATTTATCGGGATCCAGACATGTGCCAGGAATTTCGTATGGCCATGATTCGCTTGTGTCTGGCCCAGCTCGATGTAGGGGAGCCCAATCCCTTTTTAGCCAAGGGGGTGAAAGAATGGGTCCGTGGGGAACTCCGGCTCATCTCCACCCTCAAAGAAGCCCTCATCTTCCAAAAAATCGGGCGGCATAATGCCCGGCATATGTTCGCCTCCCTGACGCACTGGCTTCGGCTTGCCGGCAAAGGTGGGGTGATTTTGACCTTGGACATTGCGCGCTATTTGGTCGCCAAGCGACCGGCTGACCCCGGTACGTCGTTGTACTACACGCCCTCGGCCGCCATGGATGCCTACGAAGTCCTCCGCCAGTTCATCGATGGGATGGGTGATCTGGAGGGCTGCCTGATCGTGGTCATGGCCCCTCAAGAGTTCGTCACCGACGAACGGCGCGGACTCAACCGATATGAAGCGCTCAAGCTTCGCATTTGGGACGATGTCCGAGATAAGCATCGCCAGAATCCATTAGCCCCCCTTGTTCGCCTGACTGGGGTCAATGGTTCCCCATCAGGGATTCCCCGGGTCTCACAGGACTCAGCTTGCGCCGCCAATGACGACACGAAGCTTCCTCGTCGCGCCATTGAAGCCCTGCGGGCCGGGGTGCCCAATCGAGAGGTGGTGAATAGGTTGGGTTGTTCCCAGCCTGAGATTGAAGGCAGGTTCCGTCGCCTTCTTGAAAGTGCCAGCCAAAGCGTCGTGAATGGGTCAACGACGAAAGGGATCCTGCTGGAGGGCGGTTTTGGAACGGGGAAATCCCACGCCTTGGAATTTCTCCGTCACCTGGCCCTGGAACAGAATTTCGTGTGCAGTCGAATCGTCATCGGGAAGGAAACGCCGTTCTATAGTCTGGTCAAGATGTACCGGGCAGCCATTGAGTCGATGGTGATTCCGGGAAAACGGGGCGGGACGTTGACCGAGATCGCCGGGGAACTGAATTTTCAAGGCCCACAATACGCTGACTTGTATGAGTGGGTCCATGGGGCCAGTGGAGAATTGAATGCCCGGTTCGCCGCCACGCTCTATTTATACGAGCGGATGGCCAACGATCGAGAACTCAGTCATCGGCTTGTTCGTTTCTGGTCTGGAGATCCCATAGGGAGCATGGAGATCAAACGTCAGCTCCGGGCGTGCGGGGCGCCTGAGCAGTATACCTTGGACAAAATTTCCACCTTAGACCTGACCTTGCAACGGTTTAAATTTGTCTCCCGGCTTATGATCGCCGCCGGGTATTCAGGGTGGATTCTGCTCATTGATGAAGCCGAGATCATGGGCCGTTACTCCCTCAAGCAGCGGGCCAAGTCTTACGCGGAATTAGCCAGATGGATGGGACGCCTCGAGGCTTCAAGTTACGCGGATCTGGGCTACAAATCCGGCTTGGCCGCGGTGGTGGCGCTGACTGATGATTTTCATAGTGCCATTTTGGAAGAACGGGGAGACCGGGAAAAGGTCCCGCGGAAATTGCGGGAAGGCCAGTCTGAAACGGACATGTTGCTGGCCGAGCAGGCCGAGATGGGGATGCGCCTTATCGAGAGCGAACGAACCCGGGTGATCGAGCCCTATGATCGGATGATCGAGGAAACCCAAGAAAAGGTTCGATCTCTGCACGCGTCGGCCTATGTCTGGGAGCCACCCACAATTCCCTCCCTCGAACGTTTGTCGAGCACACGGTTGCGGGAGTATGTCAAAGGCTGGATCACGGGATGGGATCTTAAACGATTAGGGCAGGGGGAGAATGTGGAAATTGAGGTGTCCCCGCTGCAGCAGAATTACACGGAAGATCCCATCTTTGAAGTCCCGGTTGAAGAAGATTCACGCGAGGAAGAGGGTCAAGCAGCCGAGGAAGCCGCCTTTGCTTTCCTTCCCAAATTTCCTGTTAATCGCCCGGTCCCGCACCCACCAGCTGTTGTCCACCCCGGGGCTGACCATGACGAGGAAGCCGTCCAACAAGGCGAGCATGCCGCGGAATTGGTGAGATAAGGGTCATTCCACCTTTTGGGTTCCCAATTGAAGAATGGGTTTCTCGCAGGCTGGCCCGGCATTGCCGGGGAAAAACGTCGGTGTGAAGTTCCGTCAAAAACTTTCCTTATTGGTCCCACTGATGAATAGAACCCTAGCCCGTTTGATGGATCCTGTTTATGTGCGGATGGAGCTGGTCTTGACCATCCTCTTTGGCTGTAGCATCGCCCTCATGGTGTATCAGGCATCTCATCTTCAGGGGAATCTTCTTGAGTCCATGGCGGTAGCCAATGGGGAGATGTCTGTCAAGGCCAATGAATTTGTCGAACGGGTCCGATTCCAGGATTGGCGCAACGTCTTGGCCCTCGCCGCCTCCATGGGGGTGATGTGGGTAGGCGGGTTAGGGCTTGTCGTGAGGAAACTCCTTCGAACGACTGAGGAATTGGAGCAGCGCGTGGCTCAACGGACCGGTCTTGTCCGTGAGACCAGTGTGGAGCTTCAGCGGGAGGTGGCTGAACGATGCCGTGTAGAAGGAGAACTCCACAGATTGCACGAAGGGGTAGAAGAGCGGGTGAGGAAACGCACAGCCGAACTGGAAGGCGTGAATGCCAAGCTGGCAAGGGAAGTCGCCGAACGCAAGCAGGCCGAGGACACCATTCGCCGACTCAACACGGTCATGATGGAGCGGACAGGTCAACTCGAGGCCTCCAATAGAGAACTGGAGGCTTTCAGCTATTCAGTCTCCCATGACCTCCGTGCCCCTCTTCGCGGGATTGACGGCTTTAGTCAGGCCGTGTTGGAAGATTATAAGGATAAACTTGATTCCACCGGGGTGGGGTACCTTCAGCGGGTGCGGGAGGCGAGCCAACGCATGGCCAAGCTCATCGATGCCATGCTCAACCTCACTCAACTGACCAGAGCCGAACTCCACCTGGGACCGGTCGATCTGTCCCAGCTTGCCCACACGATCTTGGCAGAGCTGCATGGGGATCAATCGGATCGCCACGTGGAATGGACCATCGCAAAAGACCTTTGTGCCACTGGAGACGCCTTGCTTGTTCGGGTGGTATTGGAAAACCTCTTGGCGAACGCCTGGAAGTTTACCAGTCAGGTGGCATACGCGCGAATCGAGGTGGGGATGACTCACCATTACGCTCAGCCGGTGTATTTTGTTCG
>JACZVJ010000174.1 GCA_022572725.1 Nitrospinota bacterium
CCCAAGCATGATCAAGGAGGGCTAAAGGCTGATGAATCAGAACGGTTGACCACCACAACCTCCTGAACAGCCATGTTATGAGGAATGGCATATGAAAGTCTGGGGCACTCTTTCACTCACACTCATTCTGTTGACCGGCTGTTCGACCGTTCCTCGGACATTTATTCCTGAGCAACCGATTCCTCCGGAAGAGTTCACCCATGGTGTGTTCAATAAGGCCCTCCACGACCACGTGTCTGAAGGGGTTGTGAATTATCCAGCGATTGCCAAGGATTCCCGGTTCGCCTTGTACGTGAATCAACTCAACCGGGTCGACCCCAATGCTCTCCCCACTCGAAACCATCGGCTCGCCTTCTGGATCAATGCCTATAACGCCTTTGCGATCAAGGGCATCTTGGACGGGTATTCTCCACGCACGAAGTTTGGTCAGTATCGTTACTTTATTAGTCGGGAGTACCGGGTGGGCGGGGAAACCCTTAACCTGTACGACCTGGAACGGAAACTTCTGATCCCGGATTTTCGCGAGCCGAGGATTCACTTCGCCATTGTGTGCGCTTCACAATCGTGCCCCCAACTCCGTTCCCAGACTTACACACCTGAGATGCTCAACCAGCAATTGGAAGACAGCGCCCGTCGATTCATGAATGACTCGACTCGAAACCGCTTCGACCGCGAACGGAAGATTGCGTATCTCTCCAAGATCTTTGACTGGTTTCGTGATGATTTCGTGGCCCACTCGGGCTCCCTCACTCATTATGTCAAGCAATACGTTCACGACCCGGTCCTGGCCCGGGAATTGGAGAAGGAAACCTACACAGTGGAATTCTTAGACTATGACTGGAGCCTCAATGGGATTCCACTTTCGGAAACCCCCTCTTACTAAGGGATTCGTTGTTAACCCTACAACGCCCTCAACCCATTCGTCATGCCCGCGCAGAGCCTGCCCTCGTGGAAACGGGGCGGGCATCCAGAAATCCCAAGAAAAGCCTGGATTCCCGCTTTCGCGGGAATGACAACGTGGGTAGTGATTTCAGCATCCCTGTTTCCTAAACCACGGACTTATTAATAAACACTTGGAGGCTTCCCACCTTGGCGGTTGTTAAAAACTGTCCCCCCAGCAATGTCGCGTGCAATTGCCGAGTGATAGGTTCCTTTCTCCACCACCCCTCCCCTGCTCTTCTCGAGCCTGATCCAGTCGCACCAAAACCGGATGAAGCTCTTTATGCTGGTCAAACCTGACGAACGGGTGCCCCTGGCCCGATTGTTAAAATTTCTGGAACTCGGGGAACGATTTGCCCATGACTGCGCGAAGGCTCAAGCCGCGCTCGCTCCCGAACCTGCGATGGGACGGTTTCTGATGGGGCAAGCCCGTCAAGAGGGTTTTCATGCACTGACCTTTCAGGGGGCGATCACCTGGCTCACACCGGGTCAGGTTTGGCCTTCCTTTGAATGTAAACCTTTACATCACTACCGCCGGCTCTTTGACGATGCCGTCAAGCGGGGCGATTTCGCCGAGACAATTTTATCCGAACAGGTAATATTGGAGGGACTTGGAGAGGTGATTCTGAAGAAGTTAGAGGTCGGGCTCGCGAAAAGAAATGCTCCCTTCAGGCGATTGCGGCGAGTTGTACTTCTTCAGGAAGAAGCCCATCATTATTTTGGCCGTCGAACTTTGGAGTACCTTATTGCGAACGAACAGACTTCCTACGAAGTGCTCCAGCAAAAGGCAGAGAACTATCTGGCCCTCACTGATTCCATGATCACCACCTTACGAGACCTCTTTGAATCCATTGAGGAAGATCCCGCCGTCTATCTTTCCGAACATCAACGTGGTCTTCCCCCCTGGTTGCAGAAGGGTGAAAAGTCTTTTCATGATGTCATAGGAGAAGCAACAGTTTCCAATGCACAAGGAAATCCTTCGATTTCTACTTCCTCCGTTTGAGGCATTCCCCCAGCTATGATCTCCGTCATCATTCCCACCTACAATGAGGAAAAGGCCTTACCGGGGACTCTTTCTTATCTCTTGCAACAACGAGGGAATTACGACGTCTTGGTGGTGGATGGAGGAAGTACCGACCGCACTCAAGAAATCGCACGGGGGGAGGAACGGGTGACCCTGCTCACAGCTCCAAAAGGCCGGGCCTTCCAAATGAATGCCGGGGCTCACGCTGCCACAGAGGCTCGTCCCGAACCAAACAATTGGCTTCTTTTCTTACACGCCGACACCAGACTTCCCCAAGAGGCGCTTCAACGACTCAATGCAATGGAGGAGGACCACGCGTGCCAAGCCGGCGGGTTTTTTCACCAATTTTCCGGAACCGATTGGCGCCTTCGGCTTGTGTCCCGGCTCGACAATTTCCGCTGTCTTCGCTCACGGATCATTTATGGGGATCAAGCCCTTTTCATTCGGCAAGGCCTGTTCCAGCGACTCGGAGGATTTCCCAATCAACTCATTCTCGAAGACATCGCCTTCTGTGAAAAATTGATCCGCCATACGACTCCTATTCTGCTGACCCCCCCGGTACTCACCGACCCACGAAAGTTCGTCCAAATGGGTATTTGGCGGAGTCTCTGTCGAGTTCTGGTGATTATTCTGTGCGTGGAATTCCATCTGCCCCTCCTCGGCCGTGGCTTTTTTCAAGACATTCGCTAATCCCTTCATTGCTTCATCCCCCGCTTGGATACTGGTAGAATGGCCGAATGCACAACGTTGAGCCCATTCTAGGGAAAGAATTACCCCCCCATCTGTTGACCACCCTCAGGCAAAGCGGTGATCTCGCGAAACAAATGGGGGTGGTAGTCTGCATGGTAGGGGGATCCGTGCGGGATCTCCTCCTGGGTCGTCCAATTCTAGACGTCGATCTGGTTGTTGAAGGGAACGGGATTGCCTTCGCCCGGACCCTCGGCCGGCAAACCCAATCTCCCGTGAAAGCACACAAGCGATTCGGCACCGCGACCGTAACGTTTCAGGACACCTTCAAGATCGATGTGGCCACAGCCCGGACCGAGTCCTACGGCTCCCCTGCCGCCCTTCCAAAGGTGAAACCCAGTTCGATTGACCTAGATTTGGCCCGCCGGGACTTCACGATTAATACTCTCGCTGTCCGCCTCAACCCTGAACACTTTGGACAATTGATTGACAACCATGGGGGGCTGCGTGACCTGGAATCCCGAACCATCCGCGTGTTGCACGACCAGAGCTTTGTGGATGACCCCACACGCGTGTGGAGGGCCATCCGATTTGAGCAACGCTTTGGATTCCGACTCAGCCAAAGAACGCACAAGCTTATTCACGGGGCAAGGGAAAGAAAAATTTTTTCGCCGCTCTCCAATACACGATTGTTTGAGGAAATCGTGCACACGCTTTCCGAGAAGCACCCACGAAAGGCTCTGGCTCGCTTGGCGCAGTTCAATGTACTTGGTGTCATCCATCCCACACTCACGTGGTCACCCAGCCTGACCGCCCTCCTTAGATCAATCGAGCAGACCCTTGCATGGTTCAAGCAGGACGATGCAGGGGCCAAGCCGACGAAATGGGTGGTCTATTTCATGGCACTCATGGATGCACTCCCACAAGGGGCCGTAGCTCAAACCCTGAAGCAGTTCCCACTCCCAGCCATTCAAAGGAAGAAGATTCAAGCCTGCCATACACAATCAGGGTCCTTGCTTCGCCGACTCGCAAGCCGCTCTTTACATTACCCTTCCAGTATCTATCACCTGCTGGTAGGTCTCCCCGATGACACGCTGCTGTTCTTACGAGCGAAATCCGCATCATTTTCCGCCAAACAACACATTTCCGCGTTTCTCAGGACTTACCAACATGTCGAGCCTTCGGTAACCGGGGATCATCTCAAAGCACTCGGACTTCACCCGGGCCCGGCTTATAGGAGGATTCTCGACCAACTCAGAGATGCCCGTCTGAACGGCACAATCAAGACCGAAGCAGAGGAACATGGCCTAGCAAGGAAGCTTGCAAAAATGTCATAGTTAGTCTCTTACGGCACTGCGCCCCCGGACAACACCAAGTAAGTTGTGAAGTTACTTATAGTGTTTTAACTTTCAACTAGCACATCTCACTTCTCCCTCGCCCCTTTGGGGAGAGGGTTGGGGTGAGGGGTAATCCCA